>CAZHPS010000065.1:0-20089 GCA_964534335.1 uncultured Desulfobacterales bacterium | reverse complement strand
CAGTAGGCTTCATCATAATCCGGTTTCAGTTCCATTGCCTTGCGGAAACATTGCATGGCCTGTTCAGGTTTTCCCTGATATTTCAAAGCACTGCCCAGATTTTGCCAGGCTTCTGCATAATCGGGTTTGATTTTCAGAGCCTGCTGACAAAAGGCAATGGCTTCGGGAAGATTTCCCTGACTTCTGAGGACAAGACTCAGATTGTAACAGGCCACATGATCCGGACTGATTTGTATGGATTTGCGGTAACAGGAAGCAGCAGATTCCAAATCGCCCATCACCTGCCATGCCGCGCCCAGATTGCTGTAATAACCGGGATTATTCGGAAAGATGGCAATGGCTTTCTGAATCATCTGCACGGCAATGTCATTTTTGCCTGTCTGATGTGCAATCACACCCAGCAGATGAATGGCATCAGGATGATTGGGATTTACCTGCAGAACTTTTCGGTAAATTTCCTCGGCCTGCGGAAAATTTCCGGTCTGATGAAACTGCAAAGCCCTGCTGATTTCAGCATTAATATCGAAACTCATTTATGCACCACCGTCAACCAACAGAAACAGGTACTGTAATTTCAAAACAGACAGCATGAAAAAATTCAAAAATCCTCTGTGTCCTCTGTGAAAACCTCTGTGTTCTCTGTGGGAAATAACTGCAAAACCGCATGGGAAATACAGCAAATTCAAAGTTTTGAAAATGGCTGTGCTATTGCTGTGCAAAAAACCGCTCCGCTTAATTTTTGCACTCCTCCAGTTTGCTGTGCAAAAAATCGCTCCGCTTAATTTTTGCACTCCTCCAGTTTCCTGTGCAAAAAACCGCTCCGCTTAATTTTTGCACTCCTCTATTATCCTGATGTCAGCGGGGTTCTTTTCGGTCAGCCATTTATTCCACATGATTTCAAATGATTTTTCCAGATTCTTCACAAAGCGGGGAGTGTCAAACAGGGGTTCTTTCATTCGATTCTCTGCAAGTTTTCTGCGAATCTGTGCAAGTTCATTTGGATTTTTTGCCAACTGCACAGCACGATCAGCATATTCATGCTCTGTATGTGCAATCAAATCAGGAAGTCCCACTGCGGTGAGAATGCTTGCTGCTACACGGGAAGCAAAATGTTCGCCTATCCAAGTAAGCACAGGAACCCCGGCCCATAAGGCATCGCTTGTTGTGGTATGGCCGTTGACAATTCTTGTGTCAAGACACAAATCCGCCAGCCGCAGACGGGACAGATGCTCTGCTTTGGGCAGTTTTTCCGAAAATACAATGCGATTGGGATTCACCCCTCTTTTTTCCGCCTCATTTCTGAGATTGCTGCTCGCGGTTTTTCCTCCGTCCGGCAGCCACAGCACACTTTTTTCCGCGTGTCTGAGAATCTGCATCCATATGTCAAACAGTTCCGGAGCAATTTTGTACAATTGATTGAAAGAACAGAAAGCAACAGCATCTTCCGGCAGGCCGAAATCCGCACGCGTGAAGGCTTTCTCTGCTATATGCTGGGTATTGTCATTAATCTGATAACAATGAGGCATCCAAACAATTTTTTCACTGTAAAACTGCCTGTGGGAATCCGGAGTTACCATGCTGTCTGTGATGATATAATCAAAAAAATCCGCGCCTGTTGTTCCCGGAAATCCCAGCCAGGAAACCTGCACGGGCGCAGGACGAAATGCACAGATGCCCACCCGGTTGCCTTTGGTGTAACCTTTCAGATCAATGAGAATATCCACTTTGTCATCATATATCTTCTGCGCGGCTTCGGCATGGGCGGTTTTCCGCAGATCAGCAAACAAGTCAGCATCTTTTTCAATCTTTTTTCTGTAATGACTTTTATCATCCATGCCATAGGAATACACATGAATGCGGAATTTTTCACGATTGTGAAGTTCAAACAGGCGCAGAATCAGGTGTGATGTGGCATGGTCATGGAAATCATTGGAAAGATAACCCAGAACTATCTGTGTCTTATGATCTTTCCGGTTTTCAAATGAAAAACGCGGGTGATGGGAACCAATGGATTTGACAAGCCCTGCAGAACGGGATTTTGCCACTGCAAGATTCAGCGCAAGGTCCATATGCCTGACCAGATTGGCAAAAGGAAGTTCCGGAGTTTTCTCTCCTTTTTCAAGTGCGTTGCGTGTCAGATCATCCAATGCGGCTGCAACCGGTTCCAGCCGTTTCCAGTCGCAGATGAGTTGCAGTTGCAAAACCAGATTGTTATACACTTCCGCATAATCCGGTTTCAATTCCAAGGCTTTTTCATAACAGGCAACTGCCTTGTCCGGCAGATTGAATTCCTGATAGGCATTGCCCATATTGTGATATACTTCCGCATAATTGGGTTTGAGAGACAGGGCTTTTTTGTAACAGTCCAATGCCTCTTTGATCCGATCCTCCTGCTTGAAGGCAAAGCCCATATTGTTCAGCACTTCTGCATAATCCGGCTGTATTTTCAATGCGTTTTCAAAACTTTCCAATGCCTGCGCAATATTTCCCTGCTCCTGCAGCACAACACCCATATTATTGAATGCCTGCGCATAATCAGGCCGCAGATCAAGGGCTTTGCGATAGCATTCCAATGCCTGGGGAATGCGGTTTTCCTGTTTGTGCAGATTGCCGATATTGCTGTAAACTTCGGCATAATCCGGTTTGAGTGCCAATGCTTTTTCATACACCTTCATGGCCTGTTCATTTTTTTCCACTGCCTGATAGGCCACGCCCAGATTGTTGTAAACCTCTGCGTAATCCGGTTTGATCTGCACGGCTTTTTCATATGCGGACACTGCTTTTTCCATCTCTTTTTTTGCATAATGTGCATTGCCCATGCCATACCAGCCTCCGGCATTGTCCGGATTCATTTCCACAAATTTCTGATATGCGGACAAAGCCTCATCTGTTTTTTCCAAATCCAGCAGAATATTTGCCATGCCATAATGCGCAGGAGCATACTGGGGATTGGCTTTCAGGGCATTGCAATAACAGGAAACCGCGTCCTCTTTTTTGCCCTGTGCATGGAAAACCGCAGCCAGATTCGCATAATATAAAGGATTGCCCTGAAATTTTACAATGGCCTTCTGAATCAGTTCCGCAGCTTTGTCATGCAAACCTTTCTGATGAAAAATCACACCCAGAAAATGCAGTGCATCCGGGTTGTCCGGCTGCACAGCAAGAATTTCTTTGTAAATATTTTCAGCACCATCTAACTGCCCTGCCTGATGAAATCCCACAGCTTTGATCAGTTTTTCCTGAATGCCGGAAGCAGAGAGTGAAACAGGAGCAGATTTTGCATTGTTTTCAGAGAGATTGTCTTCTGTTACAAAAATCGGTCGCGGTTTTTCTCCTGCTTTGAACACGCGCCACATTTCCTTAAATGCTTTTTCCAAATTCCGGGCAAAACGGGGGGTGTCAAACAAAGGTTCTTTGAGCCGGTTTGCAGCGAGTTTATCCCGAATTTGCCTGCATTCCTGGGGATTTTGTGCCAATCGCACAGCCAGCGATTCGTATTCATTCAGATTCCGCGCAATCAGTTCCGGCAGTCCCACTGCGCTAAGCAGACTTGCTGCAACCCGTGATGCAAAATGGGTTCCCAGCAAAGCAATCAGAGGAACCCCGGCCCAGAGGGAATCGCTGCTGGTGGTATGGCCGTTGACAATCCGGGTATCCAGACTGAGATCAGCCAGTCTGTGCCGGGAAAGATGCTCGGTTTTCTGCATTCGGGGCGCAAAAATGATTCTTTGCGGATCAGTTCCTCTTTTTTCAGCCTCTTTTTTCAGATTTTTTTCCGCAATATCACTGCCCCCCAGCAGCCACAGCACACTGCTGGGAACCCTTGCAAGAATGCGCATCCATGTATCAAACATCATGGGTTCAATTTTATAACTCTGATTGAAACAGCAGAAAACAAAATCCTTTTCCGGCAGACCGAAATCAGCACGTTTCCAGTTTTTGTCCGCAATCATCTGCAAATTGTCATTGACCTGATACGCGTGTGGCATGTAAACCAGAGATTCTTTGTAAAAATTACTGTGTTCCTGTGGACTTACAATTCTGTCTGTAATCATGTAATCAAAAAAATCTGCCCCGCCGGTTCCGGGAAATCCCAGAAAACTGACCTGCACAGGCGCAGGATGGAGTGCGCAAATGTCCAGCCGGTTGGTATCACCTGTATATCCCATCAAATCAAGCAGAATGCCGACACGGTTTTCATGGATCATCCGCACGGCATCAGGCGTGGAAATATCCCGCAGATCCACAAATTTGTCACATCCGCTTTCTATCTGTTTCCGGTAATAACTTTCATCATTCGGGCCATAGGAATAGGCATGAATTTCAAATTCATCACGGTTGTGCAGACCAAACAGTCTTACAATAAGATGTGCAACCGGATGATTGCGGAAATCATTGGAAAGATAACCGATGACAATTTTTCCCTTGTGTTCAGATTTGATTTTATCATGGGAGAAATGGATATTGAGTTTGGAAACCGACTGGGAAATATCTTTGGCCCATGATTGTGCCACCAGCAGATTGCGATGCGGATCTGCACAACGCACAAGATTCATAAAAGGTGTTTCCCCGGCTTTTCTGTCTTTTGCAAGCAAATCAGAGGTCAGGCGATCCAGCCCCGGAGTCAGTTGATCAAACCGCTCCCATTCACACATATGCTGCAAAAGATGAACCAGACTGCTGTATGCCTCTGCATAATCCGGTTTAATTTCAATGGCTTTTTCAAAACAGTCTGCTGCTTCCCGGAATTTTTTCTCATCTTTAAACACATTGCCCATATTGAAACAGGCCAGGGAATAATCGGGCCGGATTTCCAATGCTTTTTTGTAACAGGAAACAGCCTCCTCATTTCTTCCCATTTCCTTGTAAACCAATCCCATATTGTTCAGGGCATCGGCAAATGCGGGATTCAATTCAAGGGCTTTGCGGTAAGCGGACAGAGCATCATTGACACGTTTCAAGTCTCTGAAGGTATTGCCGATATTGTACCATGCTTCGCTGTAAGAAGGTTTCAGATGCACAGCCTTCTGATAGCGCACAAGTGCCTCTTCGGGACGCGCCTGCTCGCGCAGCACATTGCCGATATTGTAATGCACTTCGGCAAAATCCGGCTGCAAAGACAGAGCTTTTTCATAACAAATCAGAGCATCATCAGGGCGTGAAATGGATTTCATCTGCACACCCAGATTAACCCATGTTCCGGGATCAGCAGATTTCAGATTCATGGCTTTTTCAAAACAGGAAATGGCTTTTTCCTTTTCCCCTTTTTCCTTATACACACTTCCCATGCGGATATGCGCATCTGCCTGATCCGGCTGCATTTGAATGATATTTTCATAACAGGAAATGGCATCATCATATTTTCTGCTGCTGAGAAACACAGCAGAAAGATTGATATAATACACAGGATCATGGGGAAAAATGCCAATGGCCTTCTGAATTTGCCTTACCGCGCTTTCATGGTCTCCGCTTTGAAATGCAGCAAGTCCGGACAGATGGAGCGCGTTGGCATGATGGGGATTTTGTGTCAGAATTTTTGCATAAATTTCCTGCGCGGCTTTTATTTTCCCGGACTGATGAAATGCGATTGCGCGCTGGATTTCTTTCTCAATCTCGGCCAGATAATCCCCTCTTGAGAGGGGGCAGGGGGTGTGTTTTTCTGCCTGCTGTGTGCTTTTATGCAAATCCCCTCTTGAGAGGGGGCAGGGGGTGTGTTTCTCTGCCTGCTGTGTGCTTTTATGCAAATCCCCTCTTGAGAGGGGGCAGGGGGTGTGTTTCTCTGCCTGATGAGTGCTGTTATGCAAATCCTCTCTTGAGAGGGGGCAGGGGGTGTGTTTCTCTGCCTGATGCGTGCTTTGAAAGTTCCCTGTTGAGATTTCATTCTGATTCCCATCCTGAGAGTAGGCAACGGGGGGTGTTTGGGCATGGGAACCGACACACCCCCTGCCCCCTCTCAAGAGGGGATTCTCCCAGTTCCCTTTCAAGAGGGGATTTTTTTCAGAAATGGAAGAAATTTTCACATGCTCGGCTTTTCTCCCTGCAACAAAAAGATTCCATATCTCCGTGTAAGCCCGCTCCAAATCCGCAACAAAGCCTGCTGTGTCAAACAGCGGCTGTGTCAGACGATTTCTTTTCAATTTTTCCCGCAACTGAGCGAGTTCATGCGGATGGTTTGCCAATTGCAAAGCAAGATTTTCATATTCTTCGGTGCTGTTGGTAATCAGTTCCGGAAGTCCAATGGCCTGCAAAATGCTCGAAGACACGCGGGATGCAAAATGTTCTCCCTGCATGGCAACCACAGGAACCCCAGCCCAGAGCGCATCGCTGGTGGTGGTATGGCCGTTGACAATGCGGGTATCCAGACACAAATCCGCAATCCGGATGCGAGCGAGATGACGGGGTTTGAGCATAGGGCCTGCAAAAATAAGGCGTTCTTTTTCCACGCCCCTTTTCTCCACTTCTTTCCACAAAGTATTGCGCGCAGATTCACTTCCCCGCAAAACCCAGAGAACACTTCCGGGAATTTTTCGGAGAAGATTCATCCACACATCAAATATCACAGGTTCAATTTTATAGACCTGATTGAAAGAAGCAAAGATAAATCCTTTTTCCGGCAGACCAAATCCGGCACGGGTAAAGGTTTCATCAGAAATTGCCTGCTGATTGTCATTGATTTGATAACAATGGGGAAGCAGGATACATTTTTCTGAATAAAATTCTCTGTGTTCTTCCGGTGTGACAATGGAATCGCTAATCATATAATCAAGAAAATCCGCACCAATGCTGCCGGGAAAACCAAGCCATGTAACCTGCACCGGCGCAGGACGCAGCGCGCAGATTTCCAGGCGGTTGTCTTTGGTATGGCCTTTGAGATCCACCAGAATATCAATCTGATCTTCATAGATCTGCTTTGCGGCTTTTCCATGATCTGCAAAACGTATATCCCGGAACTGTTCAGAACCCTTGCAGATCTGCTCCCGGTAAAAACTGCTGTCCTCTCTGCCATAGGAATAGGAAAAAATTTCAAATTCTTCCTTGTTATGATGCCGGAACAGTCCCAGAATCAGATGCGCAGTGGCATGATTATGAAAATCACTGGAAAGATAGCCAATGCGAATCTTTTGCTTATGAATTCTTCTGTTTTCAAAGGAAAAATTTATTTCCAAATGTGCAACGGATTTTTCAATCGCGGCTGACCATGATTTTGCCACAGACAGATTCAAAGCAGGATTGGCATGACGGGTGAGATTTTCAAACGGGGTTTCCGAAGTTCTCTCCCCTTTTTCCAGCAATTCCCGTGTCATGGCATCCATTCCCGGCAGCAGATCCGCGACTTCCTGCCATGCACATACATGCTGCAACTGGTGAACAAGACTGCTGTAAGCCTCCGGCGTATCGGGTTTGAGTTCCAGAATTTTGCGGTAACACGCGACCGCATCATCGGTTTTGCCCAGCCAGCGCAGGCACAAAGCCATATTGCAGTAAACCGGCACATCATCAGGTTTGATTTCCGCTGCTTTGCGGTAAGCCTCCAAAGCCTCATGGAGCCGGTTCAGTCCCTTGAGTGCAATGCCCATGCTGTTATAAGTGTCGGCACTGTCGGGCCGGATTTGCAATGCTTTCTGATAACACGCGACCGCGTCTTCTCCCTTTCCCTGCTCTGCCAGAACCCCGCCCATATTGCGAAGCGGTTCCAGATAATCAGGCCGGATTTCCAAAGCCCTGCGGTAATAAAGCAGAGCCTTGTCCGCGTTTCCCCTGTCCTTTTCGCAGACACCCATATTGTTATAAACTTCAGCAAAATCCGGACGCACAGACAGAGCTTTTTCATAACAGGACATTGCTTCAGCTATTTTTCCCTGCGATTTCAGGGCAATGCCCATATTGTTGTATGCTTCTGCATACGAAGGATTCAGAGATATGGCTTTTTCATAACTGGACAGGGCTTCCTCCACCCGGTTCAAATCCATGAGTGCAACACCCATATTGCTGTAAGCACTCACATAATCCGGTTTGATAGCAACAGCCTGCTGATAATAAAAAAGCGCATCTTCCACATCGCCCCTGTTTCGCAGCGTATTGGCAAGACTGTTGCAGATTTCCGATCTGTTCGGATTCAGCGCAAGGGCTTTTTTGTAGGCAGATACGGCATCTTCTGTTTTGTCCTGTTTTTTGTAAATATTTGCCATATGATACCACGCGTCCGCGTTATCCGGCTGCAATTCCGTGACTTTGCGGTAACAGGACAGGGCCTCATCTGCTTTATCAGCAGCCTGCAGAACCGAGGCCAGATTCATATGATAAAAAACATTTGCAGGCTGATGACTGATGGCTTTGCGGATAAATTCCGCTGCGGTTTCATTGCTGCCCTGCTGATGATGCACCAGTCCCAGCAGATGCAGCGCATCTGCATGATCCGGAGCATATTTAAGAATGCTTTCATACAGTTGTTTTGCTTCGCTGTATCTGCCTGCCTGATGATGGCTAAAGGCTTTGGCAAGTTCCTGACGTGTATCTGATGATGTGTTCATATTTGTGCAATGATTTGAATTTATAATAATGTAAATTTGCCCTGTTTCATTCAAAAAAGCAGAGAAGTGCCAAACTGAAAGTTTGGCAATAACTACAGGGAGTTCGGATAATGCAGGATTTCAGAAAACTGCATTATCCTTTCTTATCAAAAATCCCGATTCATTTATCATCTCTTTCAATGCTCTGCCGAAACATACTGATGTACAATAAGACGTATCAGGGATTCAAAAGGCATGTCTTTCTGCATTGCTTTCATCTGAATGGCATTAAAATCTTCTTCCGGCAGTCCAATACTGACAGTTTTTGTTTTTTTGTCAAAATTCAATGCACCATCCTTAAATTTATGCAAAATATCCTTATCCCTGACAGAGGGAAGCAATCTGCCTTCCTCAAAATCTTTGAGAATTTCAGCCTCTTCATGGGTGAGTTTCATAACTGCTCCTTTAACCGCTTTGTATGTTTTCTGCTCGGAATAATGGTTTTTAAGAAAGCCTCTTCCTTTTCCCGGTCATAAACAAAAGGAATAAGATAAACATAGCCTCTGATATTAACAAACATAACAGACTGATGTCCATAGATTTCCTTATTGTAATGAGGTTCAATACCTATAAGGCCATCATTTCGTATTGCCTCAAGAATATCCTCAAATGAAATATGCCTCTGTTCTTTCAGAATCTGATTCTTTTCATCACTCCAATTGTATTTCATCTGTTCAAAGCAATCCTTGTCTCAATCATAAACGGAGCGATTTTTTGCATAGTTCATCAGGGAACAAAAGTTGGCAGAAGAACTATAATTCTTTGAAATCCCTGCTTACACAAAATCCCTACAGTTTTATTCCTTTACTGCAATCATGCGGGGTTTCTCACCTGCCATAAAAATTTCCCACATGCTTTCAAATGCCTTTTCCAAATTTGCCGTATACCGCGCTGTGTCAAACAAAGGTTCTTTCAGACGGTTGACAGCAAGTTTTTCCCGTATTTTCCGCAGTTCTTCCGGATGATGAGCAAAATGAACAGCAAGTGCTTCATATTCTTCCAGACTGTGCGTGACAAGTTCCGGCAGTCCCACCGCGTGCAGCAGGCTCGCGGATACACGGGATGCAAAATGGGTTCCCAGCACTGTAATGGCAGGAAGTCCTGACCATAAGGCATCGCTGGTGGTGGTATGACCGTTGACAATCCGGGTGTCCAGAAACAGTTCCCCCAGTTTTGAACGCGACAGATGTTCCTCTTTGGACATTCTCTGGGCAAAAAAGAGCCGTTCGGGTGCAACGCCCCTGTTTGCAGCCTCCCGTCTGAGAATATTTTCCGCACCAGGCCCGCCGCTCATCAGCCAGAGAACACTGTGGGGAACCTGCCGCAGGATTTTCATCCACACATCAAACATGACAGGTTCGATCTTATACACCTGATTGAAGGAACAGAAAACAAAAACATTTTCCGGCAGCCCCGCGTCCGCACGGGTGTATTGTTTATCAGAAATCTTCTGCTGACTGTCATTGATCTGATATGCACCGGGCATATACACAAATTTTTCACTGAAATACTGCCTATGCTCTTCGGGTGTCACAATCCGATCTGTGATGATATAATCCATATAGTCCGCGCCGGTGGTTCCCGGATACCCAAGAAAAGCCGCCTGCACAGGCGCGGGATGCAAAGCGCAGATTTCCATTCTGGCATCTGTGGTGTATCCCATCAAATCCAGCAGAATATCAGTCTGATTTGCATAAATCTGCTTTGCAGATTCCTCTGTGGAACATGGACGCAGATCCACAAACAAATCACAGTCTTTTTCCATTTTATTCCGGTAAAAACTGCTGTCATTCTCACCATAGGAATAGGCAATGATCCGGAATCTGTCCCGGTTATGCGCTGCAAACAGTCCCGCGATCAGATGCGCAACAGGATGATTGCGGAAATCATTGGAAAGATAGCCAATGGTGATTTTTTCTTTCCGCATGCGCCGCTCTTCAAAGGAAAAGCTGAGGTTATACTTGGCAACGGTTTTGCTGATGTCCCTTGCCCATATTTTTGCCAAAGCAAAATTGCATTCCGGATCCGCATTTCTGACCAGATTCATAAACGGAGCCTCATCAGGCCGGACGCTTTTTTCAATGGAATCCTGAATCAGTTTATCAAGACCGGAAGACAGTTTTTCAATCAAAGTCCAGTCACACAGATATTTGAGCAGAAACACCAGACTGCTGCGCGCAGTGATATTGTCAGGACTCAGTTCTGCACATTTTCGGAAAGCCGCAATCGCGCCATCATATTTTTTCTGCTCCTGCAAAGCCAGCCCCAGATTGCAATGCGCCTCACTGTAATCCGGTTTCAGTTCCACTGCTTTGCGGTAACAGCCAACCGCTTCTTCGGATTTGCCCATTTCTTTCAGGGTATTTCCCATGCTGAAATAGGCCGGTGCATACTCCGGATGGATTTCAGCAGCTTTGCGGTAACAGGCCAGAGAATCCTCATTTTTCCCCCGTTCTTTCAGTGCTTTTCCCAGATTCATCCAAGTCATCAGGGAAGCCGGAGCCAGTTCCAGATTCTTTTGGTAACAGGAAACGGCCTCCTCTGTTTTTTTCATTGTGGCCAGTGTATTTCCCAAATTGAACCATGCATCAGCATGTCCGGGCTGCATTTCCACAACCTTTTGGTAACAGGCAGCAGCCTCTTGATAATTTCCCTGTTTTTTCAGAATAATGGCAAGATTGAAATAAGCGACTGGATTTGCGGGGTTAATGGCAATGGACTTGCGAATCAGGGATTCCGCGCGTTCCTGTTTTCCCTGCTGATGTTCAATCAGTCCCAGCAGATGCAGCGCATCAGAATGATTTGGATTAAGCGAAAGAATTTCCGCATACAGATGCCTGGCCTGATCCGGCTGCCCCTTCTGATGGCATTTCAGTGCTTCAGATATCAGAAAATTCTCATCCCGGCCCGGAGAATGCAGGGCATCAGCAAATGGTTTCAGATATTTTTCATAATGTTTCCAGCGTCCTGCGGAATGTTTGTACACCGGCTCCCGCACCTGCTGAAAACTGGATGTCATAACACTGCGCTCTGACTGGTAAAATTTCAGGCAGCTTTCATCCCATTCCAATCCGATAAAATCAAGCATTTGACGGCTTATCTTTTCCGGATTCTCCACCAGTTCCTCATAACAGACATTGAGCAGGGAAATACCGGGCAGATCCTGCCAGTGCCGCATCAGACGGGCATATTCCCTGTAATAGATTCCAATGCTTTCCAGATCAAAGGAATAGGTATGACTGCCCAGAAAATTCTGAAAATACACAGACAAGGCTGTATCTTTGGGATCTCTGGTGCAGTGAATGATCGCTGCTTTGGGAAAAAATTGGGAAATCAGTCCGATATGAAGAAAATTCGCAGGCATTTTGTCCGTAATTCGGAGTGCATCAGAGGAAAATTTTCTGATTTCCGTCAGATACTGTGCAGCAAGGCTGTTGAGAACCGCTTTGCTCAAAGCAGAAACACAGTTGGGATAAGGTTCAGCATGTCCAATGATTTTGTGCAGAGAAGATACGATATTGGAAATATGGGGAAGTTCGCCCGCGCCAAAGATCTGCGGATGCGCGGAAAGAATCTGCTCCACCAGAGTTGTGCCGGAACGGGGCATGCCCAAAATGAAAACCGGAATACGGGAATCATTGTCTGATGTGATTCTCTCTGCATTGTGCGGATAGGAGCGAATCAGTGAACTGATATGATTTTCATGCTGCTGTGGATCAAAATTTCTGGGCCTGAGTGCATTGGCCTTCTGATAATACGCAAAGGCCCGGTCATATTCCTGATTTTTGTCATACAGATAGCCCAGACTGAAATACATCTGCCGAAGCGAATCGCTGTCGCCCACATATCCTTTCAGCCGTTTTTCCAGAAAATCTATGGCCGCTTTCTGATGTCCGAAACGGGGCGCAACCTGCGCAAATGTGATAACCGCATCAATATTTTCCGTGCCGGATTGCATCAAAGGCAGCAGCAGATCACAGGCTCCGGCAAAATCCCCTTTGCGCATCTGCACCTTTGCCTGACCTGCTGCGGCCCAGGGGGAATCCGGCTCTGTTTCTCTTACCTTTGCAAAACAGGACAGGGCATCATCCAGTTTCCCCATATCATTGAAAATATTGCCCATATTGACAAGAGTTTTGGCATACGCGGGATCTATTTCCAGAGCTTTGCGGTAACAGGCAAGGGCCTGCCCCAGTTCTCCCCGGTCTTTGAAAGCATTGCCCATATTGTTGTACGCTGGCAGATAAGAGGGATTGATTTCCAATGCTTTGCGGAAAAAAGCAATGGCATCCTCAATCCTGCCCAAATCCCGGAACGCGCTGCCCAGATTGGCATAGGCTTCGCAGTAATCCGGTTTTAAATCAACGGCTTTCTGGTAACAGGCAATGGCATCATCTGTTCTGCCCAGAGCCTTGAGGGTGACGCCCAGATTGTAATGCGCATCCGCATATCCGGGATTGATTTCCAGAGATTTCCGGTAGAAATCTGCGGCCTGCTCCAGATTTCCCATACATTTGAGCGCACTGCCCATATTGGAATAAAATGCGGCATTTCCGGGATTTACACGGATGGCACGGCCAATTTTATCTGCGGCTGCAGCATACTGCCCTTTATGATAATCCATCAGACCCAGCAGATGCAGCGCGTCTGCATGATGGGGATTCACAGACAGAATGCGTTGATAAATATCCTCAGCCTCAGGGAGTTTTCCATTTTGATGAAACTGAAAGGCAAGGTGCAGGGCTTCATTTATGCCCATAACAGCGGGCTGTTTTTCTGGTTGCATTGTTTTTTTTCAGCAGATTTTGAAAAATGAGATATAATACCGATTCGCCATTGACTTAATACAATTTGCACTAGGCCCGGTGGGATTCCCCCGATGGATTTCCCACAGAGGACACAGAGGATAAAAAAACCACAGAGGACACAGAGACACAAAATTTGACAACTTTCTGAAAGTTGTCAAATCTTCAAATCCTGACGGAATTCAATTCCTGATCTGCACAGAAAATCTCTGTGTTCTCTGTGGGAAATTTACAGTGATTTGACAACTTTCAGAAAATTGTCAAATCTTCAAATCCTGACGGAATTCAACTCCTGATCAGCACAGAAAATCTCTGTGTTCTCTGTGCATTTCTCTGTGTTCTCTGTGGGAAACTTACAGTGATTTGACAACTTTCTGAAAATTGTCAAATCTGAGGTATATTCCTTTCCGGAAATCACCTTATATCCCGAACAGGGTGCGCAGAGACATCAGCGGTTTTCTGAAAATCTGGAGTCCCAGATAGGTTTTCGGTCCCTGAATTCTTGCTGATCCTCTCTGTCCCGGAGTGGTACTGATCCCGCTTTCCCAGACCCCATCCACAAGAACAGAGGGAATTCTGTCATCAGACAGACGCACATCAAACCCGATTCTTTCCACTTTTGCATGAATCTGTTTCAGCGGATCACTGTCCAGATGGATAAAAACCGGTGCATCTTTTTCCAGCAGACCAGCGTCTGTCACCGGAACCATCATTCTGGGTTTGGTATGTTCAGGACTGGCTATGCTCATAGCCATCTCTCCGGTTCGCAGCAATGCGCCAATCAGGGCATCAGGATCATCCAGAACCACAACTCCGTCTGCACTGGATCTGACTTCGGAAAGCTCCAGTTGCTTTTTGATGAATTCCAGTTCTCCCTGCTTGCGTTCTATTTCCAGTTTCTGCACAGGTATTTTGGCACGGGCTTCCTCATCTTTGTACGCGGCTCCTTCCAGCCGGGCCAGTTCCGCCCGCGCTGTGGCAATGCCTTTTACTGCCTCTTCCAACTGTTTTTCCAGAATACGGGTGTCATAGCGGAAAATCACATCCCCTTTTTTGACTTTTTCTCCGGGCTGAACCAGCAGTTCCTCCACAATGCCGTCAAAGGGCGCAAACACATAATGGGGACGATCCGGAATGACCTGCACCGGCGCGCTGATGCGGGAATGCACAGGAAACCACATCAGTGCAAACAAAACCAGCAGAATCATCACGGTAATCCGCTTTTTGCTGCTTTTGGAGATGCGTTTCTTTCCTGCGGAACTCAGGGCATGTCCGAAAAAAACCGCTGCATGGGAAAGCAGCCTGATTTCTTCCTGTCCCCAGGGTTTGCCGTTCCATTTTTCCAGCCAGAGAGCATAGTTGCAGTCCTCACTGCCCGGAGCGGCAAGGGGCATCCACAGAATGCCGGTTCCGCCCATGGCATCCAGCACTTTTTCAAGAGCCGGGGCTTTCATGTCCGGCGACAGGGTTTCGCGGGAAACCACAACCGGCTCTTTTTCCTTCTGATAAAACTTCCTTACCTCATCCACAGCCTGTGCAAAAGGATTGTCCTGTGACGGCTCCAGATCACCGGAAATGCAGAGAATCCTTTTCATGCCCCTGACTGGAGCCACCACCGCTCTTTCCGCTTTTACCAGAGTGTGAATCTGGTTGACAATCATCCGGCCGGCTTTCTGAACCGATTCTGCATTCAGTGCTGCAGTGGAAAGATGAATCAGCCGGGCCAGCACAGTATTCACCATCTGGGACTGGGGATCCGCAGCAGGCCGCTGGGGCTGAGGTATCTGTCTGCCTAATTCCACTGGAACACTCCCTTCATTCCGGGAATCAGATTCCCCTTTTCCCCTTCTTTGGGATCAACTGACCAGTAAACTTTGATGGTATTGCTGCGCACATCAACCTGGGGTGAAATCACTTTGAGTTTTGCATTGACTTCCTTGCCTGTATCAGGAAAAACAAGGGTATCCACCTGTCCGGTTTTCATTTTCATTGCAATTTCAGACGGTATGTCAGCCACCACCCGCAGTCTCGCTGGATCATAGAGCTCCACGACCGGCTGTCCGGGACGCACCCATTCATGGGACTGAATATGGCGGGCCACCGCAATGCCGGAAAAAGGGGCATACACAGTGGAACGGCCAATCTGGGTGTCAATGAGCTTTATCTGTGCCTCATTCACTGCCTTGTCCATCTGGGCCCTGGCCAGTTCCTCATTGGGAACCATTCCCTTTTCATTGAGTTTGCCCAGATTTTCCACCTGCACGGAAAAATATTTCTGTTTGGCCTGCAACTGCTGTTTCTCAAACAGAATATCTTTGTGATACACCACAGCAATCACACCGCCTTTTTTCACTCTGTCCCCCACATCCGTGTTCATTCCGGATATGACACCTTCCCTTTCCGCAGCCACAACCGCCCTTACCTCTGCCTCCACAACTGTGGGAAACTGCTCTGCGCACAGTATCTGCCCCTTGATAAGAAATATCAGCAGATACAGCATCATGTATCCGAAATAACCTTTTGCTTTCATGAAATCTCCTTTTTGATGAAAAATGTTATTGTCTGTAAAAAAACAGAAACATGGAATATTTTCCTGCTTCAATTTTAAATTATCTGTGAATACACATTTTATACAGCAACTCAGGTTTTCAGAGATTTTTTTGCTTCGATGGCGGAAACACACGATAAATATCTTTTCTGTGCAAAACTCTCATTAAAACAACGGTACCGCCCTCATCTTTGATTCCAATACGATAATCCCCGGCTTTAATCCGATAATAAGATTTATAGCCCTGTATTTTTTTTATATTGCCGATTTTGGACAGGTTTTCACAGACAGGCAGTTCCTCAAAGCACAATGTTTTTAAAAAAGAATAGACCGCAGTATGCCTGAGTTTCTTCATATCTTTCAAAAATTGTTCATTGTATTCAATTTTCATCGTCCAGAAACCGTAATGCCTCCTCTTTGTCATACCGCTTTTCGTTTTCTGCTTCGCTCATTGCCAGACCCATGCCAAAGTCTTCAATACATTCGATTAAATATCGGTATTCCTCAATTGGAAGAACCACAAATTCAGGTTCTCCCAGTGTATTGGTGATATATTGTTCCAGTCCGATGATATGCAATGCAGCATTCATACTATAAACTCCATTTGTTAAAATTTACAGACAAAACAAATACTCTGTCAGTCTTGAATCTGTGATTTGCAAAAGTCGGATTTTTCCAAAAAATCCGGCTTTTCTGTACAATCTGAAAATCATAATCCTCCAGGATCATTGTCCATATATCTCCGTGTCTGTATCTCCTGCCGCAACTTACGTGCATAAATCAAACCGTCCTGTATATCTTCACGGTCTTTCCACATGCCGATCAGTCCTGATTCACGGAATCGGCGAACCGTCAGAGAAGGGGGATTCCTGTTCCTGCCCAAAACATGGGGCAATACGATAATTTCAATGAACTGTCCTTTTTTATAAGGCAAACCGCGAATCGCAATTTCGCCATCCTTTGCCATAATTTCATGAATCCGAATTGCTTCCATAATTTTGTTTCCTTTTTATACCGGATTTGACTCTTTGCCAGTTTCTCAGTGCAGCACCCGGCCCGCAGCAGATTTTCCCTCCGGATATTCACTTTCTGCAAAACGCAACTGCATATCCCAGTCTGTTTTGGCAACCAGATCCATAAGCAGTTTGCTGAAGGTATGCAGAAACACGGGATTTACCGGTATTTCCACGCCCTGACCCGCAGAGGGAAACAGGCAGAGAATATGCACATTTCCCTTTTGTTTGATCTGAATCCGGGTGAGAAGGATATTGTCCTCCCCCAGCGGATAGCGCATAATATCAGCCTGATATTTCTGCCCGAAATCCGCCTGGGACAAAACCTTTTCCCGTTCAAAACTCACCAGTTCCTTTGCTGCATAGGATCTTTCAGGCTCCCGCGCTGCATAATCCTTTTCCAGCAGCTGCAGCAGCACGGGCCAGAGAATTTTTACAAAACGCCGGGTCAGAAAAAAACGGAATTCCTCTTTGTTTACGGTATTCATGCGGAAAACCAGCCGGTCTTCCTCAGGATTGAACTGCAGATTAAACTGATGTATGCTCACAATATTTCCTCCTGCCAAAACCCAATTTGGCTGCACACGGTAAAACAAACTTCCGGTTTGTTCAGGCACACAGTAGAACAAACTTCCAGTTTGTTTCCGGTTTGTTCAGGCACACAAACTGGAAGTTTGCGCCACTTTTTATATATACCCTTCTGAGGCCATAAACCGCCAGGTCTCATCTTTCAGCCTGCCCATAATGCTGGAAGTTTCACCCTCCACTTTTACAATGCAGCCGCTGCCATGCCGCAGGTAGTCCGGCAGATGGGAAACCATGAAGATCAGAGGATAATAGGTCAGTCTGGACACAACTTTTCCTGAAGCTGTCTGAAAAGACGGAATCTGCCCCCCAGCATAATCAAACACGGATTTGTTGGGAAATTCATTTACAGGAAAATCCAGAATTTCCCGAAACACAGCCGGGGCACTCGGGGTTTCCATGTCCTGAAAAATGACCTTTGCTCCGTTCACAGTCCCGTTTTTCAGCACACGATAGATATTTTCCCCTGCATAGACCTGTATTTCCACATTTTCCCTGTTTCCCAGACTGAGCAGATAACAGTCTTTGTACGCATAGGAACCTTTTTGCAGGGTCTCATTCACATCCAGCACATGACCGGAAACCGGCGCACGGATTTCCAACTGCGCCAGGGTCTGCCGGATTTTTTCACATGCCGCAGTCAGACGCTGCTGTTCCACAAGCAGCCAGTTCCGGTATCCGCCCTGCTCTCCGCTGCTGCCGATATATTTGATGGAAGTCTCCACCTGTGCCAAATCATATTGCCGTTTCTTCAGTTCCTGCTCCAAAGCCTCATCCTGTATCCTAAGCAAAAGATCCCCTGTCTGCACAAAGGTTCCTGTTTCCGGAAAATCTGTCATGATTCTTCCGCCGCTCACAGCCTTGAGAGTTGCCACATCCTTGAAAAGAAAAAGCCCGGGCAGTTTTTCAGTTTTGGGCATAGGCAGAAACAGCCATCCCACTGCCAAACTCAGAACCAGCATGGTCGCAGTCAGTCGCAGTTTTGAACCCAGATATTTCAGATTTTTGAGCAAATTTACCGTCTCTGTCCAGGCTGCTCCTCCGTAAAAAACTGCAAGACCGCTTACAATTGTCCATACACCCATAAGTTTTGAAACGCTGTAATAAATGGTCAGACCAATGCTGACAGTGATGAATGCCAGATAAACATTCACAAAAAATCCGAAAATAACCATATGACGAAACATGGGATGTTCTTCAGGTTTCGGCCCTCTCCAGTCAAACAGGAGCCGCCGGACATAGTATTTGAACATCTGGCTGGAACGGGATCGCAGATTGCTGATGCGCAGATAATCCATAAGCAGATAATACCCGTCAAAACGCATGAACGGGTTCAGGTTTACCAGTATGGTGGAAATCAGGGACGCGCCGGAAACATAAAACATGATGCTCCGAAGCATACCGTCAGGCAGCACTGACCAGAGAAAAAGAGAAACACAGGCCACATAAAATTCCACCAGCACACCGGCCGCGCCAATCATAATGCGTGCTTTCTGCGAAGAAATTTTCCATCCCTCAGTTGTATCTGTATACAGCATGGGTGTAAACAGCATCATATAAATGCCCATGCGCCGGACATATGCCCCGTAATGCTTGGCTGCAAGGGCATGTCCAAATTCGTGCATAGTTTTAAGTGTATACAGGCACAGCACAAAAGTGAGAGCGCCAGCAGAGGTGAACAGCAGGTTGACATTGTTGAGATACAGTTCAATCTGCTGTATCACAGATATAAACCCGACTATGCCCATGACTGCATAAAGATAAAGAAAAGGTTTTGACCATATGGGACTGAGCCAGGGATAGATGGCATTGAGCAGATTGTCCGGACGGATCAGGGGGATACGGAAAAACAGAATTTTCATCAGGGTAAATTTTTTCCGCGGATCCTTTCGTTCCGGCACTGATCTTTCCCCTGCAACTGTCCGGGACGGAAGCACAGCCAGTTTCTCCATCTGCAGCATTTTGATAAATTTGAGAATATCATCCACACTGGGCCGCAGCGAAGTGGTTTTGAGCAGTTTGTTCACTGCAGACTGCAAATCTTTTTCTGTCACCAGACAGAGAAAAAACTTGGCCTCTGCCTCGCCCAGTTCAAAATGCGCGCCCGTAACCGGATCTTCCAGTATATAGGATTCCGTGCCTTCAGCCCGGATAGTTCCCTTGTGCAGCATGAGATCCGGCCGGATTCCCATCCAGGGAACCTGCAGCCCTTTTTCCAATGCCTCGGCTATCCGTTCTGATTTGGGACGGATGGCGTTAAGTTTTGCGGTCTGTGCTTTTGCGAGTTCCAATTTATGTTCTCCAAGGAAAATTTCCCCCCTGAAGGGGTTTGATACTGGATGTTTGCCATCTTTTCTATAATCATTTCACCCCTACCGGGGTTTGATACTGGATGTTTGCCATTTTTTCTATAATCATTTCACCCCTTCCGGGGTTTTTCCATAATTCTTTTAACCCCGGAAGGGGTGTCATTATTATAGACAATCATTTTTCAATAATCATTTCAACACTGACGGGGTTTGATACTGGATGTTTGCCATTTTTTCTATAATCATTTCACCCCTTCCG
>CAZHPS010000064.1:0-20116 GCA_964534335.1 uncultured Desulfobacterales bacterium | reverse complement strand
CAGGACTGTCTGAACTGTGATTCGTCTGATTTGTCTGATTTATCTGATTTTATCCACACCTTAATCAGACAAATCCGGGTTCAGACAGTCTGCACATTGTCTGAATCAGGATTCACATGATTAAAGTATTAACCGGGATTTACAGCATGAAACCCTGAGGGTTTATCCCGTTCCCACGCTTTGCGTCACTGTCTGAACCCGGATTGATAATTGTCTGAACCTGGATTCACAGGATTAATGGATTAACCGGGATTTACAGCATGAAACCCTGAGGGTTTTCAAAACCATCAGGGTTTTTTGAACACCAGTCATGGCAGTCACAGAGATTGTCTGATACCAATTTTCGGTAGAGGGCCTTTTCATACTGACAGAAATGTGATATAAGTAAGGTTCTATAAATTTTAGGGCATAAAATTTTCAGAAAAACCGGATTTTTTGGAAAAAACCGGTTTTCTGAATACACGAAAAATTTTGTTTGCCTGCTTAGCATTAATGACGGGTTAGGCTAAGGATTCACTCTTAATACATTTCCATAAAAGGAGAAAAAACATGAAATATCTTATTGTTGTGATTGCAGTTGTGGGTGCGCTTGCCTTTGGTGCGCTGAATTATCATTTCATTCAGGTGGACAGCGGAATGAAGATGCTGAAAAAAACAGAGATGAGTATGGAATACATCTATGTTGATGCCAGGGGAGCCAACCGTTACAAAATGTACCTGAACCCGACCCTGCTCAAGGCAGGTATCAAGGAACTTCTGGAAAAGGAAGGGATTGAAATAAAAGTAAAAAAATGAGGGAAAGACTGCACTTTATTCATGTTTACGGATTGAGGATATTTTGTATCTTCTCTGAAATCTCTCCCATGTCAAAAGGCTTCTGGATAAATCCGTTGCATTCCCGATCCATGATTTCCCTGGCCTGCCCTTCCATGCTGTAACCGCTGGAAAGAAGAATTTTCAGTTCCGGATTCATGCGCCGCAGAGCGTCAAAGGTTTCTCCGCCTCCGGTTCCCGGCATGATCATATCCAGAATAACCAGATCAACCTGCCCCTGTTTTTCCTTATATATTTCTATGGCCTGCTCTCCGCTCTGCGCGCTATATACCGTATATCCCAGGGTTTCCAGTAGCTGAACGCAACTGACCAAGCCGGATCGGACAGTAGGCAGCATGTTTCAGAAGGCTTTCTGCTGAATCTGTCCGCCCCCTGTCATATTCACATGTGGTGATTCCCTCCCGGCCTTTCATCATTTCCCCTGCCACTGAAAGCAGGGGGGAGAGTCTGCAACGGTCTGAGCAACAGTATGCCCCAAATGACCGGGGATCGGGCAGTAAAGTTCGGTTCCTTCCCTGCTGATCAGCCAGGCATATCCATTTTTTCCGATCCGTATATTATCCAGATATTCTTTCGCAAGGTGGGCAAATGGGATGAGTACGGCCAGACTGCCCCTGTATATTCCATCCTGCATGACAGGCATATGGCAGGCAACAGCATCAAAGCCCTGAACTGCGGTAAAAACATCACTGAGCACCGGCTGTTTTGTCTGTATGACTTTCTGAACATGTTTCTGAAAGGAAATGTCCATGCCGATAAGTTCAGCACGGAAGGGAACAGTGTAAAATCTGCTGCCGGTTAAATTCCGCGATGGTCTGATCCCGAACCTGATTGTAGGCTGAATAGAGCTGCCACACAAACAGGCCGATCAGAAAGGGAAAAAGAAGGAATATTTTTTTGAGTTCTGTTTTTTTCATGCAGGGATGTTATCTTTGGGTCTGTATCAAAATAACCTGTTACAAACCCTAAGGTTTTCCAAAACCCTCAGGGTTTTCCGGACATCAAAACTGCACAGCTTATTTTTTTACAAACCCTTTGCATTATCCTTTCCGTTTCTGTTCTTCCAGCACCTTTTCCACAAGATTCCGGATTTCAGACAGCCGTTTTTCAGACAAAGCCTCAAATCGCAGAACAAGCGCGGGCTGGGTATTGGACGCGCGCACCAGTCCCCATCCGTCATCAAACAGCACCCGCACGCCGTCAATATCAATGACATTGTATCTCTGCCGGAAATATTCCGTGACTTTTTTCACAATCCCGAATTTTTTGTCATCCGGGCAGTCCACCCGGATTTCCGGAGTGGAGTAAGTCTTTGGCACATCTGCCAATAGTTCGGAAATGCGTTTTCCGGTTTTTGCCAGAATCTCCAGCAGACGGCAGGACGCATAAATGGCATCGTCAAATCCCAGATAGCGATCCGCAAAAAACATATGCCCGCTCATTTCTCCGGCCAGGGCAGCATTTTCTGCCTTCATTTTGCTTTTGATCAGGGAATGACCGGTTTTCCACATAACAGCCCGGCCTCCGTGCTTTTCAATATCATCATACATGACTTTGGAGCATTTGACTTCGGAAATAAAGGTGGCTCCGGGTTTCCGGGACAGAATTTCCCTTGCATACAGAATCATCAGTTTATCGCCGAAAACAATATTTCCCTTTTCATCCACCACACCGATGCGATCCCCATCTCCGTCATAACCTATGCCCAGATCCAGCTCCTTTTCCCGGACAAGAGCAATCAGATCTTTCATATTTTTCAGCACAGTGGGATCAGCCTCGTGATTGGGAAAGGTTCCGTCCATATCGCAGTAAAGATCATGCACTTCGCAGCCCAGGTCTTTGAGAATGGGAAGAGCCACCACGCCTGCCGTGCCGTTTCCCGCGTCAATTCCCACACGCATAGGCCGGGGCAGACAGATATTTTTCCGTATAAAATCCCTGTACGCTGCAAAAACTTCGCCTGTTTTCACGGTTCCGGAACCATGAACAAAATCCTTTTCTTCCAGAATCTTCCGAATTTTCTGAATATCAGAGCCGTGAACAGAATCTTCCCCTTTGCAGATTTTGAACCCGTTGTATTCTTTGGGATTGTGGCTGGCCGTGACCATAACCCCGCCGTCCTGCTTCAGATGGGGAACCGAGAAATAGAGAAGGGGCGTGGGACAGACACCAATATCTGTTATTTCGCAGCCGGTTTCCACAAGTCCCTGTATAAGCTGTGCTGAATAGGCATCGGAAGTGATCCGGCAGTCCCGGCCTACGGTCAGATTCACGCATCCATGCTGTTTCATAAAGGTTCCAATGGCTCTGCCCAGCAGAAAAACCTCTTCCTCTGTCATATCTTTTCCGGCAATGCCCCGTATGTCATATTCCCGAAATATCTGCGGATTCATATTTTTTTATCTCCTTTTCACCAACTGTAAATCAGTGCCGCAAAGCCGACAATCCAGCAGTACGGCGCAAACATGAAAAGACGTCCTTTGTTTACAATATAGACCAGAAAAGCCAGTGCCGCATATCCCACCAGCCCGGCAGAAACTGCTCCGTACAGGGCATTCATGTCGGCTGCTGCGGTTCCCAAATCTTTGAGTGCAAGAATCTGCGCTCCCACAATCGCGGGTATGGAAAGCAGAAAGGAATACCGGGCTGCGGTTTTTCCGTCCAGTCCCAGAAAAAGCCCGGCAGCAATAGTGGAGCCTGATCGTGATATACCGGGAAGTATGGCAATTCCCTGAACAAATCCAATCTCCAGAGCCTGCCGGACAGAAAAAGCTTCGATCCCGCGTCCCTGACTTTTCACAGACCGCGTGAACCAAAGCAGAACACCTGTGATGATCAGAGTCCATCCCACCAGAAAAACAGAAGAAAAAATCTCTTCTGCCATTTTGTGAAACAAAATTCCGATCACTCCGGTCGGCACGGAGCCCGCAATGATCAGCAGGGCCATTTTTACATCCGGATCCTTCATGCCATCAGCCGGAGATATTTTCTTTTCCGAAAGATTCCGGATAAAACAGACAAGGGAACTCAGAATAGCGATGATTTCTTTACGGAAAAAAATGATCACCGCAATCAGGGTTCCCATGTGAACACTGATGTCAAAAAAAAGCTCGGCCTCCCGCAGTCCGAAAAGATGCTGAAAAATCACCAGATGCCCTGAACTGCTCACAGGGAGAAATTCCGTAAGTCCCTGAATGATCCCCAAAATAACCGCCTGAAATGCGTCCATGAATATCCTTTTCCCCAGACTGGCAAAACATAAAGTCTGATCTGTTGAATTTTATACCAATTCTCCATTAATTTAATACAATACCGTCAGTTTTTCCGCTGCCGGGCCTGTGCAGAAAACCGCTCCGCCCAATTTCTGCACTCCTCCGGTATACAAAAAAATTTGAATCGCTTGATAATGTCATCCCTTCCGGGATTATGATTTGTTTTTTCAATTTTTTTCTATAATAATTTCAATCCTTACGGATTTTTCCGGCACCGGTGTCAGGATCAGTTTTTTGAATACACAAAAATTTTTGTTTGCCTACTTATAATGATCCAAATTTGGTTTTTCCGAAAACCGGAACAAATTCTTATAACCTGACTCCAAAACGCCTTTGACTGACGTTTAAGATTTCTGTGCCGGAAAAAACCAAAGCTGGATCGGTATACAAAAAAATTTGAATCGCTTGATAATGTCATCCCTTCCGGGATTATGATTTGTTTTTTTCAATTTTTTTCTATAATAATTTCAATCTTTACGGATTTTTCAGGCACCGGTGTCAGGCTCAGATCAAAGGACTTGAGCCACTGCCAAAAAATTATCTGTCTGACCGTACAGTCACCGCCATCTGTGTTTTATAACTTAGCAGCCAATTCCTTGCAAGGGAAAATATTTTTTGCAGATCCATGATAAAAATTGTTTGACATTCAGTGCATCCCGGTTCAGTGTACTGATAACTGATAACTGATAACTGATAACTGATAACTGATCATAAAAGGAGGTGTCCATGATTATCAATTCCCTTTTGGATACAGACCTGTACAAACTCACCATGATGCAGGGTGTGCTGCATCAGTTTCCCTGGGCCGATGTGGAATATGAATTCAAATGCCGGGACAGTAATATTGATCTTTGTCCCATTGCAAAAGCTGCTGAGGAGGAAATCCATCATCTCTGCACCCTGCGCTTTCGGCCTGATGAACTGAATTTTCTGCGGACGCTGCGCTTTATGAAGGAAGACTTTATTCAGTTCCTGCGGCTGTTTCACCTGCAAAAGGATTTTGTTCAGGTTGACACCGGGGGCGGGAAGTTTTCCATAACCATAAAAGGACCATGGCTGCATACCATTCTGTTTGAGGTTCCGGTGCTGGCCATTGTCAGCGAACTCTTTTTCCGGCATGTGGAACCTGCGCCTGATTTTGAAACGGGAAAGGAAAAACTGTATCACAAGATCGGGATTGTGAAAGAATCAGACAAAGAAAATCTGGGTTTTGTTTTTTCAGATTTTGGAACCCGCAGACGATTTTCCCGCGACTGGCAGGAGAATATTATCCGGATACTGAAAAAGGAAGTGCAGGAAAATCTCATAGGAACCAGCAATGTGATGTTTGCCATGAAATACGGGATCATTCCCATCGGAACTATGGCCCATGAATGGATTATGGCCTGCCAGGCCCTCGGCCCCCGTGTTGCGGACAGTCAGAAATTTGCTCTGGAGCACTGGGCCCAGGAATACCGGGGCGATCTGGGCATTGCCCTGTCCGACACTCTGGGATTTGAAGCATTTCTGAGTGATTTTGACATGTATTTTGCCAAACTCTTTGACGGATGCCGCCATGACAGCGGTGATCCCTTTAAATGGGGAGACAGTCTCATCGCCCATTATAAAAGACTCAAAGTTGATCCCCGGTGGAAACGGGCCATTTTCAGTGACGGACTTTCCTTTGAAAAAGCTGTGGAAATCGCCCGTTATTTCAAAGACCGAATCAATACATCCTTTGGCATTGGCACGAATCTGACCAATGATGTCAGGGGAAAGGCTGTTCAGATTGTTATGAAAATGACCAGATGCCAGGGCGCACCTGTGGCAAAAATATCTGACACACCCGGAAAACAGATGTGCAAAAATGACGGATATCTGGAGTATATGAAAAGTGTTCTGGCAAAAAAAATCGAACAGGCAAAACAGGGAGGCAGGCTGTAAGGTGATTTATGAGGAAACCTGCATACAGCAGATCTGTGTGCGGAAAAACCGGATTTTTTTGGAAAAAACCGGTTTTTCCGCACACTTCGGCGCATAAAATCAAAGCTGGCAAAGCAGTATATTCTTTTCTGTAACTAGCCTAAAAAAAAACCGGTAAAGATATTTTTTGACTGACAGCCTTCCCCAGATCCCACAGAGTACAAACTGCCTGTCCCAAAATACTGCCAAAAATCTGTCTGTCATGCTTCTCCGGCAACTCCGGCATCTCCGGCAGCCCCTGCTTTGAATTCCTCCTGGGTACGGGAAAATATCAGTGCATTCAGGGATTCCCTTG
The DNA here is from genome assembly GCA_964534335.1 of uncultured Desulfobacterales bacterium. GTDB lineage: Bacteria > Desulfobacterota > Desulfobacteria > Desulfobacterales > Desulfococcaceae > JAABRU01. The sequence continues at coordinate 13,753 of CAZHPS010000064.1, read as the reverse complement.
CTTTTTTATGACCCAGACTGCTCGCTGTTTTAAAATCCTCTATAGCCATATGGTCATTGTTCATTCTCTGATACGCTATCCCCCGGGCATAATAAACCTCCTTTGCTTTGGGATTGAGACTGATGACCTGGCTGAAACAGTGGACAGCCTCCTCTGCTTTGCCGCTGTTGAGCAGGGCATTGCCTTTGCGGAACCATTCCTCATACTTTCCAGGAGTTGAGGAATCCTTATTCACTGTCACTGTCAGACTGTGGGAACAGTGACGGCAGATTTTTGCGCCAACCGGAATTCTCTCATAGCAGTTGGGGCATGTTTTCATCTGCCTCAGCGAATTCTGGCGGATTTTTTCCCTGATTTTTTTGTTGACGGTCAGCAGGTATTTCTCCATAATACTGCGCAGAAACTCGGCAAATGCTTTTTCATCAATCTGGAAAATATCAATCTGATGATGGATTTCCTGCAGTACAATCTGCCGGTTTTCCTCATAATCCGGCAAAATCAGGGAAAAATCTGCCAGCAGTTCAATAATCTGGCCGTATTTGTCCAACTGCAGATTCTGTATGGCCGCGGACGGGGGCATTTCATTTTTGATATTTTCAATTTTGAAATAATCCACAGCATTTTTGATAAGGGTTTTGGTACCGTTGCGGATCGTCTTTTCCAGAGTGGTGGTGTCATGCTCATGTTTGAGACGGCTGATTTTTTTTTCATAGGTATCTTTCAACTGCCTTATTTCCCCTTCATATTCCCTTTGAACAGATATTCTGATATTGGCAAAGGTAATGATCAGAAATATGATATAAACGACAGCAGCAATCCCGAAAGCAAGCCAGGGATCTAGTATCTGCAGCGCGGAAAAGGCCAGCAGGACAATACCGGTGATTCCCAGTATGATGATATTGGAATAGGTGCGCATGGAAATGTCTCCTGACAGCGGTTTCATAAATCAGCATCCGAAAAAATTTTTTATCTGACAGATTGATCAGTTCCTATATTTCATTTTATTGCAGAAAAAATCAATAGGGTATCAGAAGTATTCACAGGTAGAAATAATCTACTTTGAAAAGCATCTCTGTGAGGATAAACAGAAAATATTTAATTTTTGCAAATAATTATCTGCAAAAATCACATATATTCCCGGCAGGAGGCAAAAAACCGCTTTTCATGGCACTGTCTGCTCCCGGAATATTTTGCAAAAGCAGATACAGAAAAATGTGGACAAACAGATTAAAATAGTGTTAAAATGTAAAATTAAACTGAAAAGACAGGGGGTGATTGGTTGGGCAGTGTGATCAAGAAACGGAGAAAAAAGATGAGAAGACATAAACACCGCAAGCTTTTGGCCCGTACACGGCATCAGCGCAGGAAAGGTAAATAATGTACCTTTATTTCTCTGTAAACAGAAAAAGCACCTGTTTTCACAGGTGCTTTTTTCAGTCATAATCATTCGGGCCGGGCCTCTGAGAATTCGGGCATTCCGGAATATCCCTTGAAGTATTTCAGAAATTCCGAGTCTGTGGAAAGAACCAGCGAACTGTTTTCGCTCAAAGCAGTGGCGTAAATATCAAGGGTCTGAATAAAGGAATAAAATTCCGGGTCCAGCCCGAATGACTCAGCCAGCAGTCTGGTGGCCTCAGCATCGGCCTTTCCCTTGATTTCCTGTGCATCCCGGTAGGCTTCCGAGGATATGCGCTTGAGTTCCCTTTCTTTCTGACCGATAATCTTCCGGGCTTCCCCCTTTCCCTCAGACCGGAATTTTTCCGCGATCTGTTTGCGTTCTGCAATCATCCGGTTGTAAACCGAATCCCGCACCGTATCCACATAGTTCACCCGTTTGATCTTCACATCCACCAGTTCAATGCCGAATTTATCCAGTTTGGGCCGGGCCTGTTCCAGAACCCCTGCCATGATTTTCTCCCGGCCTATGGTGATATTGTATTCATACCCTTTTTCCTTTGCCAAATCCCCCTCATCAGCCTTGACCTGGGACAGATCCAGCGGCCGGTTGCTCTTGCGCACGGTTTCAATGAGCCGGCTGGAGGTGATGAAGTTGCGCACCGCAGGATCAATAATATCGTTGAGTTTGATATTGGCTTTGACAATACTCTCATTGACACTCATGCCACCAACGGTTTTAAGAAATTTCACCGCATCCACAATTTTCCACCGGGCAAAGGCATCCACCCAGATATAGGTTTTCTCTTTTGTGGGAATCTGGCCCGGATCTCCGTCCCACTGCAGGAGATTTTTGGGATAGACCTGGGCTTTCTGAATAAAAGGGGTTTTGAGATGAAGGCCGGGATCAGTCACGGGATTACCGATGATTTCTCCGAACTGGGTGATGACCACCTGCTCTGTCTCATCCACAATATAGGCTGCCTCATAGACAACACTCAGCAGCAATATGCCGATTATGACAAAAATTCCGCCAAATTTCATTTTTCCGTCCTGTTCTGTGTACCGAGGTTAAGCAGCGGAAGCAGACTTTTCTGATCCGCATCTATAATATATTTCTCTTTCATTTTGGGGAAAACATCCCGCAGAGCTTCCAGATACAGACGCCGCCGGGTGACATCCTTTGCCTTCGCGTATTCATCATACTGGGAGCGGAACCTGGCCGCGTCACCTTTGGCCCGGTTGACTCTGTCAAGGGCAAATCCCTCGGCTGCCTTGATGGTTCTTTCAGCCTCGCCTTTTTCCGCAGGAATGGCCTTGTTATACTCCTCTTTGGCCTGATAGATCATCTGCTCCTTTTCCTGAGTGGCCTGGTTGACCTCGTTCAGAGACGGCTGCACAGGCTCAGGCACATCTGTTTTTTTCATTTCCACAGTGACAATCTGAATCCCGGTCTCGGCCTGATCCAGCTCTTTCTGCAGCAGTTCCCTGGCTTCAACCGCGATTTCATCCCGCTTGCTGATGACCTCATCAATGCTCCGGTCTCCCACCACCAGCCGCATGGTGGCTTCGGACATATCCCGGAGATAGCGTTTCACCTCCCGCACCTTGAACAGAAACTGGTACGGCCCCTCCTCAGTATCTTTGATACGGTACTGGATAATCCAGGGAACCAGTGCCACGTTCAGTTCACCGGTCAGCATCAGGGTGACATTGCTGTTGGCAGCAACATAACGCGTATCCTTTTCCCCAAAGGAGGCAACCCCGAATTCCTCGGTTTCAATACGTCTCACATTGACCTTCTGCACAGTTTCAACCCCGACCGGCCATTTGAGATGCAGCCCCGGCTGGGTGGTGCGCACATATTTTCCAAACCGCTGAATCACTCCCACCTCACTGGGTTTGACCGTATAAATCATGGTGCTGCCCAGCAGTCCAACCAGCACTATCAGCACCCAGAAGGAGCCTCCCGGCACTTTCAGGGTATTGATTTTCTGTATCAGTTCATCCATGTTCGGGGGAAGATCCCCCCGCTTTCTCTGCTGCTGCTGCAGCTTTTCCCAGTCCCAGCTCATGTCAGTATCCTGTAACTTTTGTTCATGGTCTTCCTTTCCGGATATTCATTCCTTTTTCACCACAGTGTTTTTTGCGGAAATCCTCACTGTCCCCGCAGTTGGCAAGAATATGCTGCAAAACAGAAATTCATTTTCCCCATGTTTTCTGATCTGCTGATTCTGTATCTAAGTGTTTAAGATAATTATTTGGGGTGGCCTGTATTTTTAACATCCTGAATTTAAATATTTTCAGTTTCGGCAACCCCAAAACTGTTATCTTAAAGACTATAAGATAGAGAGAGGTTTTAGTCAAGGATAAAGCAAATTTTGTCTTCCGGATTGTGGGAAAAGATACCGGGAATCAGATGCCAAAGGGAGTAGACCTTCATCCATGTTCCCACACAGAGAGTGGAACAGTAATCTCGGCTTCTCCGGAATCTTTCCCTCAGACATCAATGGAAAAGCTGCTTCGCACCCAGATCCTTCCCAAACGCACCCGGCGGCTCGATACTGTTCTTTCCGCAGTTTCGGTTCCCAAAGACCGCATCACGTTAATTTTTTTAAAAAATCCCCTCTTGAGAGGGGCATGTCTGTGTCCGTTCAATGCTGAAATACGCCCTTTATCCCCTGAATTTGCCGGATTAATCTGACTCTAATCCGAGCTTATTATGCTGGGTTGAGTTGACCTGTACCATGCGTCAGTGTATAGAGTATATAGCAGTTACCCGCGATAATTTTTTTGACAGACCGCTATACGGAGATAACACACTTTCATGGACAAACAGATATTCAGATCAAACTGTCTTCTGGTGATGACAGCCTTCATATGGGGACTGGCCTTTGTGGCCCAGCGCGCAGGCATGGAACATGTCGGCCCTTTCACTTACAACGGAATCCGTTTTGCTCTGGGCAGTCTTTCCCTGATGCCCCTGCTTTTCATTATCCGCAGGCAGGAGAAAAAATACAGTTTCAGTCTTCCTGATGCCAAAAGCATTTTTCTCAGCGGACTGATGCTCGGACTTGTGCTGTTCACAGCAGCATCTCTGCAGCAGGTGGGAATGGTCTACACAACAGCAGGCAACGCGGGTTTTATCACCGGTCTGTATGTGGTGCTGGTTCCCATCCTCGGCCTGTTCTGGAAACAGCGTCCGGATTCCGGCACATGGATTGGCGCGTGTCTGGCCGCAGTCGGACTGTATTTTCTCAGTGTCACTGACAGTTTCACCATTGCTTTCGGAGATCTGCTGGAACTTGCGGGCGCAGTTTTCTGGGCAGGCCATGTGCTGCTGATTGCCTGGCTTTCACCCAAAATCAATCCCATCAAACTGTCTTTTGTCCAGTTTGTGATATGCTCGGTTCTGAGTCTGATTACAGCCTTTATATTTGAAGAAATAAAACTGCAGGGAATTCTGGATGCCGCTGTTCCGATTCTGTACGGAGGATTCTGTTCAGTCGGCATTGCCTACACCCTGCAGGTTGTGGCACAGAAATATGCAAAACCTTCCCATGCCGCCATTATTCTGAGCATGGAATCCCCCTTTGCTGCGCTGGGCGGATGGATTATATTAAATGAAATTCTTACACGCAGATCCTTTTTCGGATGTGCGCTTATGATGGCCGGAATGCTGATTTCCCAGCTCTGGCCTTATCTGTCACGTTCATTTCCGCAGAAACCGGAGGCAGTTTTACCTGATAATTCAAATTAATACACGACCACGTTGAATTTTATATATTCCCCTCTTGAGAGGGGCAGGGGTGTGTCCGGAATTGCACACCCAAAACACACCCCTGCCCCTCTCAAGAGGGGAATTGATACCATAAAATCTAAATTGGTCATGTACTACTACATAACCAATTTATTTTTTGTATTATCAAAATCACCGTGTCGGATTACGCTTACGCTAATCCGACCTACTTGTTATTATAATTTAAAATAGTTATACTGGTAGGTCGGATTAGCGTAAGCGTAATCCGACACCTGATTATTTAAAAATTAATTTGGTTGTGAAGTAAGCTATTTTGGGGAAAAAATATCCCGGCTGAAGTGAAAAGGAATAAAACAGTGAATATTGAAAAGGCAGAAAAACAGGATTTGCCTGACATACTGGCCCTGCAGAAAACTGCTTACAAAAGTGAGGCGGAGATTTATAATGATTTTTCCATACAGCCCCTGCGGCAGACAATGGAAGAAATACAGGGGGAATGGGAGAGTCATACCTTTCTGAAAGCGCTTGATGAAGATGGTCATATTATAGGTTCTGTCAGGGCAGCGGCAGAAAACGGCATATGCTTTATCGGAAAACTGATTGTGCATCCCGGATTTCAAAATAAAGGAATCGGCAAATCTCTGATGGCAGCCATTGAAAATCAGTTTAAGGATTCAGATTTCTTTGAACTGTTCACCGGAAGCAAAAGCAGTAAGAATATTGCCTTATACGAAAAACTGGGATATTCTCCTGTCAGAAGGGAAAAAATAAGAAAGGATTTCGGGCTGGTTTATTTAAGAAAGAAAAATCCTGAAAAAACAGAAAGAAAAAAACAATGATCTATTTCAGATGGAATGAAAAATACAGCACAGGCATTGAGGAAATTGATGCACAGCACCGTCAGTTGGTGCAGATGGTCAATGATTTGTATGAGGCCATGTATGCAGGCCAGGGACGGGAGGCTTTGGGAAAAGTGCTGAGCAGCCTGATCCGTTACACCCAGACCCATTTTCAGACCGAAGAGCGGTTTATGAAACTCCATGATTATCCAGAGTATTCGGAGCATAAACAGATTCATGAAAAAATGGCGGACAAAGTGCTGGATTTGCAGAATGCCTTTCAGAAGGGAGAAGTCTCCAACCCTGTTCAGATCAGCAATTTCCTGAAAGCATGGCTGGTAAAGCATATTCTGAAAACAGACAGGAAATTTGCTGATTTTTATCAGCAGAAAAAATAAGGAAGCGGTTGACCTCTGACAGCAGCGGGAGCAGATATTGAAAAGCGTGGGATTATTTGTCAAGGTGGATGGGGAGGCCTGCAAAAAGGCCAATGAATTTGAATCATGGCTCAGTGCGAGACAGATCCGCGTCATACGTAAGGAAAGCCTGCCGCCCAGCCGCAGACGCAGTGAGGCACAGCAGCCGACTGCTCCCCATGATTTGTTCTGCGTCTTTGTCCTGGGCGGAGACGGCACATTTCTCAGCGCGGCCCGGTGGATCGGGGAACATAATACCCCGATTCTGGGTGTCAAATTCGGGGAAGTGGGATTTCTGGCGGAACTCACGGAAGAGGTGATGTTTTCCGCTGCTGATGCCATTCTCAACAGCGAATTCAGCACGGTTGAGCGTATGCGTCTGCTGGTGACAGTTCTGCGGGAGGGAAAGGAAATTGCATCCGAACCCGTGCTCAATGACATTGTCATCAACAAGGGCGCGCTGGCACGGCTGGCAAGGATTGAAACATGGATTGATGATCAGTATCTGACCACATACCGCGCTGATGGACTGATTGTTGCAACTCCAACCGGATCAACAGCCTATTCCCTGGCTGCGGGCGGCCCTGTAATTCATCCCTCGGTTCCGGCCATTCTCATGACGCCCATCTGCCCTTTTACACTGACCAACCGGCCACTGATTGTTCCGGATTCTGCCTGTGTGAAAATCCGGCTGGTGCGCAAATCCTCGGATATTATGCTGACCTTTGACGGTCAGACCGGAATGGAAATTACAGAGAAAGATACAATCATTGTGCGCAAAAGCCCCCATCCGGTCAATATGATAGTCATGCCGGAACGCCATTATTTTGAAGTGCTGAAAACCAAACTGAGATGGAGCGGGGGGCGGATATGAACAAAAAGCAGCACAAACTTACAGTTTGTGTGCAGCTTATGAGCAATCTGGAAGATTGTTCTGCGTTGATTATGTTGTGTGTGCAGTCAAAGTAGAACAAGCTTCCAGCTTGTGTGCAGCTTATGAACAATCTGGAATTATCGAAAGGTAACGGCGTTTACTACCCCGCAAACTCCCAACGAACTGGAATTGTCAGTTTTTCCGCAGTTCCGTCTTTGCAAAAAACCGCTCCGCTTAATTTTGCACTCCTCCGGATCAGTCCGGGACAGTATCAAGTCAATGGCGAATTGGTATAAAGTATTCAGAAAAATCCGGTTTTTCCGGAAAACCGGATTTTCTGAATACACGAAAAGTTTCGTTTGCATACTTAATCACATTGTAAAACCATACTGAAAAACAATGACAGAATTTTTTATAAAAATGCTTGACAAAAAAATCTGAAAATGCTAACGGTTGACTGAGCGCTCGTTCAGATAATTCCGGATTTTCCGGCGGGCTGCGATGTATAAAAAATGATTACAGGATATTAGGGAGCGTATATGGGCAGTGCAGGCAGTCTGAAAGAAATTCCCACACAGATAAAAAATCCCGAACTGGTGAAAAAAAGACGGCGGCAGATTGTGGACGCGGCAGTGCAGTTGTTTATTGAAAAGGGATTTCACAAAACCACCACACGGCAGATTGCCAGAGCCGCAGGTTTTTCCATCGGTTCTCTGTATGAATATGTTTCCTGCAAAGAGGATGTGCTGTATCTGGTCTGCGAAGCCATTCATGCCGAGGTCGAACGCGGTGTGGCCGAGGCACTCAAACGCACCACAAGGGGAAGGGAAGCCCTGGCCGAGGTCATCCGGGAGTATTTTCTGGTCTGCCACCGCATGTGCGATCATATCCTTATGATCTATCAGGAAACCCAGTCTCTGCCCCCCCAGTGGCGCAGAAAGGTGCTGGAAAACGAAGTCAATATCACAGGAATTTTTGTCAAGGTGCTGGCCCGGCTGATAGAATCCGGCAGTTTTCCGCATATGGACAGCAGATCCGTTGATTTGGTGGCACACAATATCTCGGTGCTGGGTCATATGTGGACGTTCCGCCGCTGGTTCCTGGCCCGGCATTACAGCATTGAAGATTATATCGAACTGCAGACAGAGTTCATCCTGGGGCTTTCCACAGGAAACGGGAATCGTTGAAGGTGGAAGGTGTCAGGCGCACTGTTCAGAAAAGTAAATCCTGACATCTGTAACTGATGTTACGCCAGTTCGTCATACCGACGAAAGCCGGTATCCGGAATGTATTGAAAATACCGGATTCCGATTTTCATCGGAATGACGGCGAATACAGTAACCTGCCGAATTTTGGAAGGTCAGCGTAACATCAGATCTGTAATATCAAGGTACGTTTTCCGTCCCGGCCCTTCAGCGGAAGAAAATCCTTCCGGGTTCCTGAGAGGCCGGGACTGACCCCGAAAACCCGAACCTTTTATCAAATAAGGAGAAAAAATATGAGCATTGAAGTACAACCCTACAAACCTGAGAACAATGTCAGAGTTGTCACAGCCACGTCCCTGTTTGACGGGCATGACGCATCCATCAATATTTTCCGCAGAATCCTGCAAAGCACCGGAGTGGAAGTTATCCATCTGGGACACAACCGCTCCGTGCAGGAAATTGTGGATGCTGCTGTGGAAGAAGACGCGCAGGGAATTGCGGTTTCCAGCTATCAGGGCGGCCATATGGAGTTTTTCAAATACATGGTTGACCTGATAAAGGGAAAAAATGCAACCCATATCCGCATATTCGGCGGGGGCGGGGGCGTGATTGTGCCCGAAGAAATCCGGGAACTGGAAACCTATGGTGTTGCCAAAATATACTCTCCCGAAGACGGAGCCAAATGGGGACTGCAGGGCATCATCAATGATATGGTCAAAAAGATGGATTTTCCCCTGGGCAAAGAAGACAGTTATGATTATGCCCAACTGAGTCCCCAGAACAAACTTCTCACTGCCCGGCTGATTACCGCTGTGGAGCAGGCAACGTCTCAGAAAAACGGGCGGCTGGCAAATATCAGGGCAGAACTGGCAAAACGCATCGGAGATAAAAAAATCCCGGTCATCGGCATCACCGGCACAGGCGGCGCGGGCAAATCCTCTCTGACAGATGAACTGATTCTGCGGCTGCTGCATGATATTGAAAATGTCACAATTGCCATTATCAGCAGTGATCCTTCCCGCAGAAAAACCGGGGGCGCGCTGCTCGGCGACCGTATCCGCATGAATGCCATTGATGATCCCCGTGTGTATATGCGCTCTCTGGCAACCCGGCGTTCCCATGTGGAAATTCCGGATTTTCTGCCGGATGCCATCAATGTTGCCAAAGCAGCCGGATATGATATAGTGATTGTGGAAACCGCAGGTATTGGTCAGGGCGATTCCATTATCACGGATCTGGTGGATATTCCCATGTATGTCATGACCAGCGAATTCGGCGCAGCTTCCCAGCTTGAAAAAATTGACATGCTTGATTTCGCTGACATTGTTGTTGTAAACAAATATGAAAAACGGGGCGGAGAGGATGCTGTGCGTGATGTGCGCAAACAGGTGCAGCGCAACCGCAACGCATGGGACAAAGCTCCGGAAGATATGCCGGTTTTCGGAACCATTGCTTCCAAATTCAATGATGACGGTGTGACCGCGTTGTATCATTGCCTGCTGGATACCATTGCGGAAAAAACCGGAGTGAAAATTGAATCGCATCTGCCCAGACCCGAAAGCAAAACATCGAGTTCCAAAACCATTATCATTCCGCCGGAAAGAACCCGGTATCTGGCAGAAATTGCGGAAACGGTACGCAGTTATCATGCCCATACCGAAGAACAGGCAGCGGCTGTGCGCAGAACCTGGCATTTGGAAGAAACCGCAAAAACCCTGAGTGAAAGTGATTTGTCCGGTGACAAAGGCCAACTGCTGGATCGGCTGAAAAAAGAGGCAGACGCCGCGCAGAAACTGCTGGAAAAGGAAACCGCTGATCTGCTGAAACAGTGGGAAGAACTGCGCGAAGCTTATACCAAAGATGATCTGGTTTATTATGTGCGGGATAGGGAAATCCGTGTGCCTTTGTACACTGAATCCCTGTGCCACAAAAAAATTCCCAAAGTCTCTTTGCCGCGATTCACAGACCCCGGAGAAATCTACCGGTGGATGCGCCGGGAAAATCTGCCAGGTTATTTTCCCTTTACTTCCGGTGTATTTCCCCTTAAACGCGTTGGCGAAGATCCCACACGCATGTTCGCGGGAGAAGGTGATCCGGCTCGCACCAACCGCAGATTCCGTCTGCTTTCCGGCAATTACGAGGCCAAACGTCTTTCCACCGCGTTTGATTCTGTCACCCTGTACGGATATGATCCGGAAGTCCGGCCCGACATTTACGGCAAAATCGGCAATTCCGGAGTCAGTGTCTGCACACTTGACGATGTGAAAGTGCTGTACAGCGGATTTGAACTTTGCGCACCCAATACCTCGGTTTCCATGACCATCAACGGCCCTGCGCCCATCATGCTTGCCATGTTTATGAACACGGCCATTGATCAGCAGGTGGACAAATTCAAAACAGAAAATGGCAGAGATCCTTTTCCGGAGGAATATGATGAAATCCGGGCAATGGTACTGTCCAATGTGCGCGGAACCGTGCAGGCTGATATTCTCAAAGAGGATCAGGGACAGAACACCTGCATTTTTTCCATTGAATTTGCATTGAAGATGATGGGTGATATTCAGGAATTCTTCATGCAGAACAATGTGCGCAATTTCTATTCTGTGTCCATTTCCGGTTATCACATTGCAGAAGCCGGTGCAAATCCCATTTCCCAACTGGCCTTTACCCTTGCCAATGGTTTCACTTATGTGGAATATTATCTTTCCAGAGGCATGGATATGGATCAGTTCGGGCCGAACCTGTCCTTTTTCTTCTCCAACGGTATGGAGCCGGAATACACAGTTATCGGCAGAGTGGCACGCCGGATCTGGGCTGTGGCCATGCGGGAAAAATACGGCGCGTCCGAGCGTACACAGAAACTCAAATATCATATTCAGACTTCGGGACGCTCTCTGCACAGTCAGGATATTCAGTTCAATGACATCCGCACCACTTTGCAGGCGTTGTGCGCTATTTATGACAACTGCAACAGTCTGCACACCAACGCATTTGATGAGGCCATCACCACTCCCTCAACAGAATCCGTGCGCCGTGCGCTCGCGATTCAGTTGATTATCAACCGGGAATGGGGTTTGGCAAAAAATGAAAATCCCATGCAGGGCAGTTTCATTGTGGATGAACTCACTGATCTGGTGGAAGAGGCCGTACTCATGGAGTTCGACAAGATCACCGAGCGCGGTGGCGTGCTGGGTGCAATGGAAACCGGTTATCAGCGCAGCAAGATTCAGGAAGAATCCATTTACTACGAAGTTCTGAAGCATACGGGTGAACTGCCCATCATAGGCGTCAACACCTTCCGCGATCCCAATGCAGACGGTAAAGACCTGATCGAAGGTGGTGGTTTCAGTTGCGTGGAACTGGCCAGGGCCACGGAAGAGGAAAAAGAATCCCAGCTCACACGCCTGAAAGAATTTCAGGAAAAGGGCAAAGACAAAGCTCCGGAAGCTCTGAAACGCCTGCAGAAAGCCGCTCTGAACGGCGAAAACATCTTTGCGGAGATGATGAATGCAGTGCGCTGCTGTTCATTAGGCCAGATTTCCCGTGCCTTGTACGATGTGGGCGGGCAGTACCGGCGGAATATGTAAGACGATAAATAAGGTAGGGTGGGCACGACAGTGCCCACCAACTGCCTGATAACGGAGGTGGGCAACGCTCCGCTTTTGCCCACCCTACTGCTAACTCAATACCTAAATAATTTAAATATTAGGATTTTATAATGTCAAAAAAATGTTATGAAGAAAAATTATGCAGATCATCAACATTAGAATTGTTAAAAATTATATTGATGCAATCTGAAAATCCAGATGAATTTGATAAAGAAGCAATAAAATCTTTTAATGATGAATTTGAAAGAAGAAAAACAGAATTCCAAAATCTGCTTAAAGATCATTATGTCAAAACTGGATTTGTTGAATATGCAATATATGGGAAAAATATTTCATTATATGACGAAAGATGGGGGAATATTTATTTTTCTTCTAATGGAATTTTTTTTATCCCCAGAAAGATAGTTCCTTTATCAAAATCAAATAATAATGCTAATTTTACATACGGAATTGGAGCTTCTCAGTTGGGAGCATTTGGATTGATATTTGATGAGATATTTAAATCAATATCCGAATCAATTCAAGGAAAAGAGAAAATAATTTCTACAACAAAGATTCACAATATAAATTTACCATTGAGTTTATTAACAGATATTTTAGATCATTCTTGGAATATAATGAATTATGAAATTTATAAAATGGTATACAAAAAAAATGGAGAAATGACAATAGAAACAAATGATAGAACCTCTATAAATATAATTGTTGATAAATCAGAAATTTTACAAATTATTTCTTGGTTTGAAAAATATAATCTTCGTTATATCCAAAAAAAATCAATATTTGAAATATTAAAAGAAATGATAATAAAGTAACGTAGGGTGGGTGTAGCGGTAGCGTAACCCACCATTTTAACTGTTTTTGAGACAGAATTGTTTTGGTGGGTTTCGCTCCGCTTCACCCACCCTACAAAAAAATTGCATTCAAAACAATTTGTTGAAAAAGGTGCAGAAGATGGAACTTTCCATTGAATTGAGTGAAACACAGTACAAAAAATTGCAGGAGACAGCCATGCGTCTCGGTGTTTTACCAAAACAGATTGTAAGTGCAGCAGTATCTGATCTTCTGAATGTTCAGGATCAGGATTTCCGCATGGCAGCAGAGTATGTGCTTCGGAAGAATAAGGAACTGTACCGAAGGTTAAGCTGATGCGTTACCTGAATCTGTCTGAAATACTGCATTTGCATAAAACAATTATTGAAACCAGCGGCGGATTTCATGGAATCCGAAACATGGCAGGACTTGAATCTGCAATTGCCCTGCCAAGACAGGCTTTCGGAGATAGCGATCTGTATCCAACGGTGACAGACAAAGCAGCTATCCTTTGTTTTGCAATTGTCAGAAATCATCCGTTTATTGATGGGAATAAGCGGACTGCTCATGCAGCAATGGAGACTTTTCTTGTTCTTAACGGAAAAGAAATAACCGCTGATGTGAATGAGCAGGAGAGGATAATATTAAATTTGGCCGCAGGCAAAACAGATCAGGACGAATTTGTTCAATGGCTGAAAAACAGCATATTGTCCATAAATATGCGGAAATGTATTTCAGAGCGGAAAATAACAGGTTATGGAAAAGATTAAAACAATGGATATGGTAATAAAAATCAGGGATAAACAGTATGCGCTTACAAAAGATATGTCTCCGGATGAATTG
>CAZHPS010000063.1:0-19992 GCA_964534335.1 uncultured Desulfobacterales bacterium | reverse complement strand
CCAACTCTTTTTTTTCGTGCGGTTCGTGTGTTTCGTGGTTAAAAAAACACCGGTATTTTCATATTTCCGGTACCACTCTCAGCAAAAGCCTGTATGCCCTGTTGATTTCATTAAATTTTTCGTGAGAGGCCGCGCCCCTGTCAGGATGATGTTTCTTTGCAAGTTCCCGGAATTTTTTCTTTATCCCCTCTCTGTCCGGAGTCCCGCAGATTCCGAGTATCTTCAGACTTTTTTCATAGTCTTTGTAATGACTGAGAATTTCCCAGGCTCCCTCCATAAATGCACCCGCGCTTTTTTCATCCAATCTGCAGAAATTTTCCGCATCCAGATAAAAATATTTTGCGGATAACTCATCAAGTGCATAATTTTCCATCTTTGACAGATGAAAACTGCAGTAATTTTCCTGCCCGGTGCATACTTCTTTGCAGAAAGTGCCGGTATGTTCATCATAAAATCTGCACATTCCGGGCTCAGGGTAATCTGTGAGAAAGATGCGCATGAAATGGATAAAAAGATATTTCCCCTCTGAATAAAAATCCTCCTGCAGACGGTAGAGCAGATGGAACAGAAGAAAATGGCACTGGTAGAGTATCAGAGGGGACGCGTCCAGTATCCGTATTTCAGGGAACGCAATCCCCATCAGTTGGCTTTCATAGCAGGGCGAGCGGAGAGAAAGCAGGTAGGATTTTATTTTTTCCGTGTCAAGAGCTGCAAACTGCCTGGCGAATTCATCCATTTTTATTTCCTTTTTTCAGATTTTGGTATAAAATTGCAATCTGCCATTGATTCTTTGGGTTTTGCCTGTTAAGTTATCCTGTACCGGATCAGTCCCGGCATCATATCCCAATACAGGCAGAAAAGCAAAACAGCAGGATACAAAAACACAAATGTTCAGTTCTGAGGAAAAAAAACAGATTGAAGACTGGGGATCGCTGTATTCCGGAAAAACAGAGATTCGTCTTTTTTCCACCGGAGACAGCCGGACTGCGGATTTGAGACAATTCTGTGAAATTCTGTCACAATATGCTCCCAATATCCGCATAGTCACGGAAACAGCCACATCTGGGGGAGAACTGCCTTTTATTGAAATCCGGCCATCGCTTCGCTATATGGCTGTTCCTCTGGGCAGGGAACTGGGGCCTTTTCTGGATGCTCTGGACGCAAAAGCCTGCCAGCCTTCTGTTTTACTGAAAAAACATACAGACAGAATCCTGATTCCAGCTTTTCTCCGGCTTCATATTGCCCGGCACTGTCCTTTCTGCCCGGAAACCATGCGGCAGATACTGCCCCTGACCAGTGCGGGGGATATGATCCGCCTGACGGTTGTGGATGCAGAACTTTTTCCGGAAATATCCGCAGAGGATCAGATCCGCTCGGTTCCCACTTTGGTGCTTGATGAGAATTTCCGGTGGACAGGTGCTGTCAGGCCCGAAGAAATTGCCCGGATTCTTGCAGAAAGAGATCCGGCATTTCTGTCTGCTGATTCCCTGGAGCAGATGCTCAGACAGGGAAAGGCTGTACATCTTGCGCAAATGATGATGGAAAGAGAAATGATTTTTCCTGCTTTTCCGGATCTGCTCTGCCATGAAAAATGGCCGGTGCGGCTGGGCGCGATGGTGGCTGCCGAAACCCTGGCCGAAAGCAGCAGAGATATTCTTTCCGGCCTGCCCGGACTTTTGTGGGAAAGATTTGATCGCGCTGATGAAAAAACCGGGGGTGATATTCTTTATGTTATCGGTTTATGCGGCAGAACAGAAGATATTCCCCGGCTGGAGAAAATACAGAAAGTGGCGGACTCTGCGGATATGAAAGAGGCGGCTGCCGAGGCTGTGGGCCATATTGCAGATTTTCATAAAAAATAATCAGGTGCGGCAAATCTGCTGACAGATTTTGGATTTAACCGCAGAGGAACAAAGAGTTTTTTTGCGGACTGCGGTAAAAAAATACTGATCAGCAGATTTGATACCTTACTGAAAATAAGGAGGAAACATGGGTGAAATCAGAATGACTGCGGAAGTGCGGACAGATTATGACTGTGAAACCACCGGACTTCCCGCAGAAAGATGGGGCGAGGCTGTGTTCAGGGCCGGGGATGAGGAAATTGTTCTGGAGGTCAGTGTGGAAAAGGATGTAATTGTTGCGCTGATGATCGGAGAGGATACAGCCTGGAAAGGCACTCTCAAAGGACTGAAAAAAATGCTCTCAGATGCTGTCAGAACAGGATGAAGCGCGTTTTCAGGCCCGCTGTCTTTTTCCGGCAGATTCCACTGCTTTGCCATGTTTGAATTTGTGAGATAATGCTTTTCATTTTTTGTGATTTATTTGCATCCTTTGGGGCTGAAATTCGCAAAAACAAACCTGACAAAGCATTATGGGCCGGAAGGCCGCCTTTTTTCCGCATATCCGGGAAAGACTTCTTTTAAACCAGTGTATTTTCTTGACTCTGTATGATAAAATTAATATATAATCTTTTCCGGATTGACTTTCTTTGTTTCATGTGACGGGTGGGTCAGGTAAGGAACTTTCCAATTAACAGATCATCCGGCAAGACTTGACTTCCGAGGTTTTGGAAACTTAGGAAATTCCGCAGCGCAAATGCGGACCTATTGTTTTTGGGGGAAATCCCTTACAGAAGATAACTCCGGAAATGGGGCCGGTGCAAAATCTGATGCCGATCCTGTATAAGAAAAATGAACAATTTGATATTTAAATATATTTTTTAAAAATAATCTATCGGCAGATATAATCTGCCACAGAAACCTGGAATCTGAATCCGGTTTCAGGTTCCGGAAAACCGGTAAACAGAACCACCGGACGCTGAATACTGAAACCTGAATGCGGCAGAGGTGTGAATTGAAAACTATCTTAGTGGTTGATGACGAAAAAATGGTTCTCCGGCTTGCCGCTGAGGCCATTGCATCCTATGGCGATGAGTATAAGGTACTGACCGCGGAAAACGGAAAACAGGCTGTTGAGATTCTCAGTACTTCAAAAGTGGACCTGGTTCTGACAGATCTGAAAATGCCGGTGATGGACGGTTATGAACTTCTGTCCTATATGAGCAAGAATTACCGCAATATTCCCTCCATTGTCATGACAGGATTCGGATCTCCGGAAATTGCCAAACGCCTGAAGCAGAAAGGCGTTGTCTACTATATTGAGAAACCTTTTGAAATTGATGATCTCAAAGACAAGGTTTCCAAAGTTTTTACGGAAAAGTCAAAGGGCTATATTCACGGGTTCACGCTTGCCAATTTCCTGCAGGCTGTGGAGGTGGAGCAGAAAACCCTTACTCTTCGAATCCGTTCCAAAGGCAGGTTCGGACATCTGTATCTGGAAAACGGGGAACTCATTGACGCGGAAAACGATGAGGGGCTTTCAGGCGAGGATGCTGCCATTGCCATTCTGTGCTGGGACAATGCGGAAATTGAAATCCGGGGCATACATAACCGGCAGCGCACCATTGACACTGCTCTCATGCACATCCTTCTGGAGGCATCCAAACGCAAAGATGAAAAAAGCAAGGAGGATGGAGGCGAGGATCTGCTGGATGAGGCCATACGGCTGGCTGAGGGTCATCATCTCAAAGAGGCCCAGGAACTGACAGTGAAATACCTGAAGCTGACCCCAAGCAGTTTTAAAGGATGGCTCTGGTATTCCCGGATTATCATCAGTGTCAGCAGTATTGAGGCCGCTCTGGTAAAGGCAGCAAAAATCAATCCCAAAGATCCGGAGCTCATTGAAGAGGTGAAAAAATTCAAAACAGCCAAAGAACGGCTGGGAAATGAACAGCAGGTGCGCCGCTGTCCCTTCTGCTGGTCTCCCATGGAAATCAAGGCTGTGCAGTGCCCCTACTGCCGTTCCCATCTGTTTATCCACAACAGTTTTTTTGCTTCCCTGGGCAATGCGGATGAAAAAATCCTCAAGGCAGCCATTGAGCGGTATATGCGGGTGATTTCCAGGGAGAAAAATATCAATGCCCATTATTTTCTGAGCATAGCGCATCTGAATCTGGAGCATTGGGAAGAGGCCCTGAACCTGTTTCACAAAACCGTAAAACTTTCCCCGGACAAAGAAATATTTACAGAACAGTTGCGCGCTCTGGTCAACCATATGGCAATGGATTCGACCACATCCTCCTTTGAAAAGGAAGCCGCTGAAAATGCTGCCAAAGAAAAAGAGACAGTTCCGGAAGGACTGTCCGGGAAGAAAAAAGTGCTGGTGGTGGAAGACAGCTCCACCACACGCAAGGTCATTGCCATCACTTTGGGACAGAAGGGCTATGATGTGATTGAGGCCAGGGACGGACTGGAAGCCCTGAGCCGTCTGAATGAGGAAAAACCGGATCTGATTCTGCTTGATATTATTCTGCCCAAAATGGACGGATACAAAATTCTGTCCATTATCAAAAGCAATGCCGTATTCAAGGATATACCTGTGATTATGCTCACAAGCCGGGACGGATTCATGCACAAAATGAAGGGCAAACTGGCCGGATCTGCGGAATACCTGACCAAACCCTTTGATCCCAAAGTGCTGGTGCAGACCATTGAGAAGTATATATAGACGTTAAAAAAATATTTGTCTGAAAACCCTGCGGCTTCCAAACCCATACGGGTTTTCAGATGCTTTTTTAAAACCTGTATCAGGCAAATTTTATATCAATTTCTGCCGGAGGAAAAATATGGGCAAAAAACCGTGCAAAGCCGAAAATGGGATTGTCAATATACTGAAATCAGAAAATATTGGCAGCATTTATTTTAATGAATTCACACTTGGTGTATCCAAAAATGATATTTTCATTTTACTTCGCCGTAACGGTAAAGAGGAGGCAATTCTGAATGCCTCACATATTACTGCAAAAACGCTTGCTGTGGCACTTGGCGGGGCAATTGCCAATTATGAAAAGGAAACAAATCAGAAAATCATAATTTCTGAGGATGCGGAACATCTGATCAATCAATAAGGAACAACTGCGGTGAAGTATAATTATTTACGATCCTGCCCCTATTCGGTTGCAGAAAAAGTGACGTCTCCGGTGCCTGTATTTTCGGAGCGGACACAGAAGATAGACAGCATCAGAAAAAAATCTGTTTATAATACCAATATATTTTTTTCTGAATTTTTAAATCCTTATTTTTATCCAAAAGTGACTGCATCAGAATTTTCTGAAGTTGACAATCTCAGAAAAAAAATGGAAGACATATCCTCATTAAATGAAATACTGCTGTTATCGAAATCTTTTTTTCCAAATTCAAAATATTATCTGTTTGAACGTATAAAAGATCTGTCTGAATTGTTTGATGAGGATGAAGGGTGTCAGATTTCGGTGGATTCCTTAAAATCTATGCTTGTTTTTTTATTTTTGATTAAAGGCTTTGCCAAACCCGTACTTACATTAAATGAAAACGGAACTTTTCAGACAAACTGGAAAAAAGACAATTTCAATTTCATTACACTGAGGTTCAAAGAAAAGGAATCTGTGGATTATCTTATCTTCAAATCCAGCAGATATATCAAAAAACCTGTAATTTTAAACGGGAATATGAATATTTTTGATTTTGGGGATTATCTGGCGGATGCAGGCGATTCGGATGCTGCCCGTTGAAGTGCTGAAACTGTCATTATCATGCAAAAAAAAGAGGTCAATGCCTTTGGCTAACAGATGGGGAGTGACAAACTGAAAGTTTGGCATTCCCGATGAATTGGTTTTGGCTTACGTCAATGGCATTGAAGCAAAATTTATGAAGGAAAACGGAGCAAAAAAAAATTTCGTTCCTCTTGAGGAACTGGTGGAGCAGACAGACCGGGATCTTGGAGCCGGGGATTTTCCGGAAAAGGGAAGCCCGCAATCCGCGGAAAATCTGCCGGAGACCTTTGCCTGTATCCGTTTTATGCTCGATGATATTCTCATGGCTGTTCCCCTGTCCACCGCGCTGGAAATCGGCAGACAGCCCAGAATCACGCAACTGCCGAATCTGCCCGGCTGGGTTCCGGGAGTTTCCAATATCCGGGGGGAAATCATTTCCATTGTGGATCTCAAGGCATTTTTCGGCATGGCCTCTCCGGGAATCAAACGGAACCAGAGGTTTATCATTATTCACAATGCAGAAATGAAAACAGGAATTGTGGTAGACCGGATTATCGGCATATACACGCCGGAACGGATTGACACCGGAGGCAGTGACCGCCTTTACCGTGCAGCGGATGCGGAAAAAATGGCATGGACAGCCTATGTTTCAGGGGTTGTTTCCCTGGGGGATACAGTGATGAATATTCTGGACACGGACAGACTTCTGTCCTGTCCGCGCCTGAATGCGTTCAGGGGCGAATGAGGCAGGAAAAGATGCGCCAACCGGAGACTGAGGATTTTGCTGCATGAGCGGACCGGCCGATGAGATCATCAAAGGATATATGGAGGAAGTCCGCACCTATATTCCTTCTCTGAAAGATGGCATTGAAAAGCTTCGGAAAAATCCTGATCAGAAAAAGGTTCTGACCGAACTGCACCGTCTGGTCCATACCATAAAGGGAGCTTCCCTGATGGTCGGCATTCCGGGCCTGAGCCATATCGCGCAGCAGATGGAAGACCTGCTGTCTGATATTCTGTCCGGAAAACTCAAACTCACAGAACCGGTGTTCCGTGTTCTGCTGTTTGTCACAGGCCATTTTCAGACCTACTGCGATGATATTGCGGGTCCGGGTGTTCCGGCACGGGAAATGCTGCGCAAAACCATGCTGGCCGGACGCAGGCTCCGGGGCCTGCCAAAAGCCGAAGATGAAAGTGCAACGGCTCCGGTGCTGGAATCAGTTCCGGAAACTGAAGGGGTAAGCGGAGAGGAAGAATCCGGGGCAGAAGAGGATGAGGAACTGGCAGCACTGGCCGAACTTGCCCGTATGGAGACCGAAGGCCAGGAGGAAACAGAACAGACAGATTCCTCTCCCCATCCGGAGGAAGCGCAGAGCGGGGAATCCGCAGCAATGCCGGAGATAATGCCGGAACTGCTGGAAAGTTTTTATGAGGAGTCCAAAGAGCATCTGGAGGAACTTGACAGTTCTCTTAACAGCCTTGAATCCCGGATTACCGCGCCGGGCCCCATGTCTCCTGCCATAAAGGAAACCATCCGCAAAATCCGCCGTGCTGTTCATACACTCAAAGGTGCGGCTGCTGTCATCGGGCTGTCCAATATCTCCGCGTGGGGTCATATCATGGAGGATTTTCTGGACTGGCTCTATGAAGGCACACAGGATATCCGGCCTGAAACAGTGTCCCTGCTTATGGAATCCGCGGATCTGCTGGCCCGGATTGTTGCTCTTCCCCAGGATCCCCAGAAATCCAAAGTCCAGGCCCTGCAGACCCGGTACAAAGAAATCATGAAAACCGGTGATCCGGGTGCATCTTCCGCAGCAGAGACTGAAACTGCTGCGCGTGCCGATGATCAGACAGAAATGCAGGAACCCGGAGAAGCTGATGACAGGGGAACCGACATTTTTTCCCGGCAGACCCAGACCCTGCGGGTGGGAACCGAAAAGGTTGATGAACTGGTCAACCTGATCGGGGAACTGATGATTGCATCCGGGGCCTTTGATCAGCAGATGAGCATTTTTGCCGAAGCCATCCATGAACTGGAACGCTCCCGTGAACGTGTCAGGGAAATCGCAAGGAATATGGAACTGGAATATGAGGTCAGGGCTCTGGGGGGACTGGCATCCCGGCCTGTCAGTTCCCGCAGATCCGGCATTGCCGGAACAGATAAGCCGGAATTTGGGGATTTTGATTCCCTGGAACTGGATCGCTATTCAGAACTGAGCCTGATCATCCGCACCCTCAATGAATCAGCCATTGATGTCAGCGCGATATTCAGCCGTCTGTCCAATCTGCACAGTGATTTTGACGGCCATCTCAACCGGCAGAGAGTGCTGCTGAGTGAAGTCCAGGACAAAATGATGCGCATCCGGATGATCCCCATGTCCACACTGGGCAACAAACTGAGAAGAACTGTCCGGGAAGTTGCCAAGGTGCTGAAAAAGAAAATCCGGCTGGTGATTGTCGGAGAGGAAATTGAACTGGATCGGCTGATCTGGGAAAAAATCACAGATCCCCTGATGCATCTGCTGCGCAACGCGGCTGATCACGGCATTGAAATGCCGGATGTCCGTAAGGAAAAGGGAAAACCGCCTATGGCAGTCATCCGGCTGGAGGCCTCCCGTGAAGGAAATCAGGTGGTCATCCGCATCTCTGATGACGGCGCGGGTCTGGATTACCGGGCCATACGGAAAAAGGCACGGAAGGCCGGTCTGCTTGATGAAAACAGTGATATTGCAGAAGAGGAACTGGCCGCTCTGATTTTCCGTCCCGGATTCAGCACCAAGGATAGCATCAGCGAGGTTTCGGGCCGGGGGGTGGGCATGGATGTGGTAAGGGAGAATATCCAGTCCCTGAAGGGAAATGTCAGGGTGCATTCTTGGAAAGATAAGGGAACCCGTTTCACCATACGGATTCCCCTTACACTCGCGGCCATCCGGGCTCTGCTGTTTGCTGTGGGAGGCCGCACCTATGCCATTGCCTTAAATGAAATCCGTGAAATCATCCGGGCAGATGCCCAGAATATGATAAAAGTTCCCAAAAGGGCCATACGGGTCGGAAATGAACTGCTGCCGATTACCTGTTTAAGGGAATATCTGTTTCCGGGTGCTTCGGAAACAGAACAGTCCCATACACCCATAGTGCTGGTGACCGAATGCGGGGGAAAAGCAGAGGCTTTGGAGATTGATGCACTGCTGGGGCAGCAGGAAATTGTCATCAAAGGCACAGGCACGCATCTGAGGCATGTCAGGGGAATTTCCGGAGTAACCATTGTGGGGGACGGAACAGTGGTTCCCATCCTGAACATCCCGGAACTGCTCGGCATGGAGGCAGACACGGGCAGTATGCGCGGCAGTCCTGCGGAAGCCCCGGCTCCGGGAACTGAGAACCCCCTGAATGTGATGGTTGTGGATGATTCCATCAGCATCCGTCAGGTGGTTTCCCGGCTGATGGAAGATCAGGGATGGAAAGTCAAAACCGCCAAAGACGGGCTGGATGCACTGGAAAAACTCGGAGAGGGCAAACCCGATATTATTATTCTGGATATTGAAATGCCGCGCATGAACGGTTATGAATTTCTGGGCGCGCTGAGCGCGGAACCTGAGTACAGGGGAATTCCTGTGGTGATGCTGACCTCACGGGCTACGGCCAAGCATCAGGACAGGGCCATTGGTCTGGGCGCAAAGGGTTTTATGGTCAAACCCTACAATGACAATGAATTTATTGATCTGGTACTGAAACTCACGGGCTGATGATGAAGGAAATTATGCTGTTTCAGGCCGGAACCAGACAGTTTGGCCTGGATTTGTCATGTGTGAAGGGCGTATACCGGGCAGCAGATCTGGCTGAAGGGCCGGAACGCGGAAATCTGTCTGCGGAAAGTGTGCGTTCCTGCTGTCTGCCGGACGGAGCGGAAATGCCTTTGTATGATTTTTCCATGATTTTCGGGATGCTGTCCCCGTCTCCCGAACTGCGTGTTTACAGAAAAGTCATCCGCGTGGAGGTAATGGGCAGGGCTCTGTCCATACTGGCCGATCATATTGATCATGTTGTAGAAACAGAGGCAGAGCAGATTATTCCAATTCCACCGGTTTTCGGGGAAAAATCACGCAAATGGTTTCCCGGCATACTCCGTACAGATACGCGGCTGATTCCGCTTTTGGACCCCGCGGGAATGGCAGGCATTGTTCCCCGGTCAGGCAAATCCGGTGAGGAAGAGATTTTTCCCCGACTTATTCGGGAGGAGGCAGTGGAAAAACAGATTCTCACAGCCATACGCAGAGAAATCGGACAGGTTATGAGCGGGAAACTGGCCGGAATGGCGGACACACTGATGGGTACGGTGCAGCCTTGAGTGCACAGAATATTCTGAAAAAAACAGAACAGAGACGGGTGCTGCTGATTCCGGCCCGTACTCCGGAGATTTCCGGCAGAGCGGTTTCCTTTCTTTTCACTCTCCGCCAGATCGAGGATATTATCCCGGAAAAAGAAATGTGGTCTGTGCCCTTTGCCCCTGCATTTGTCAAAGGTCTGACTCTGTGGAGGGATCTGGCTGTTCCGGTCATATCTCTGGAAGAATGCCTGGGAATGCCCTCTGCTGAAGTGTCAAATCCCGGACGCATGGTGGTGGTGAGAACACGGGAACAGCGGGGAATCATTTATGCAGATACAGGTGTGCGCCTGATACATCTCCCGGAATTTTACGCTCCGGCAGAGGATATTCCCTGGATTTCCGGAAAGCATCTTGTTGACGGCGTTTATGAATGTGTGCACGGATTCCTGGTGGCAGCGCGCATGGATGCCATTCTGTCAGGATAGTGCTTTGTCAAGTTTGTTTTTGTGAGTTCAGAATTCCCAAACCCTAAGGGTTTTCAAAACCCTTAGGGTTTATGAACTCACAATTTCAAACTTGACAGAGTAATAGCGGACAGTGCTTTGTTTTGCCGGTTTAACCACAAAGATCACAAAGTCTCTGGCGGTTTTCAGTTTGTGCGTGCAGTTGCTGTGTTTTTTGTGCATACTTTGTGTCCTTTGCGGTTAAATCTCCAACAGCAAAAATCAAAAAAAATTACAAAAAATTGTATCCAATGGAGAATAAAATGAAAAACAGACTGATTCTGGTTGTGGAAGACAGTCCCACCAATATGCGGTTTATCACCGATACCCTGAAGGGAGAGGGATATACCCGTATCATCACTGCCCCGGACGGCGAAGATGCTTTGCTGAAAGCCGCCGAGCAGAAACCGCATCTGATGATACTGGATGTCATTCTTCCGGGAAAAAACGGGTATCAGGTCTGCCGTCAGATCAGGACATCACCTGAAACAAGGAATATCCGGGTACTGATGCTGACCAGCAAGGATCAGGACAGCGACCGTTTCTGGGGAATGAAACAGGGCGCGGATGCGTATATGACCAAACCATGTGACAGGGCTGATTTGCTGAGCCATGTGGCAAAACTGATGGCATCATAGCAAAAAAAGGAGGAAAACTTGGAACGTCTGAAAAAATGGATACTGGGTCTGAGCATCGGGGCCAAACTGCAGGTCAGCATTGTTCTGATTGTACTGATTGCCCTGACCGTTGTTTTGTCTATATTCATTTCCTCCTATCTGGATTCTGTCATTGCCAGCAGCAGGGAGGTGCTGCAGGCAAGGGCGGATGTGGTTGCCAATTACATTTCCGCAACAGATATTGAGGCCCAGCTTCTGACTTCAGGGCAGACAATCCGGCTTCCCGAAGATAAGCTGAATGAATTCAAACAGTACAGCAGCACAGTCATCACCATTTTCAACAAAAGGGATGAAATCGCGGGAATAACGGATTTCGGGGAGAATGTGCTGGGAAAATCTCCGGACAGACTTCCGGCTGAGTACAGGGAATACTATCCTCCCAAAAGTATCCGGGAGAGGATCAAAGGCATTGCGGAAAATGTTGATCGTCCCTTTGACGGAAAAACAGTATTCTGCGCTTTTTCCCCTCTTCCCTCCGGCAACGGCACAGTGGTTATGGATGTGACAAGGGAGGAAATTCTCAAACCTGTCAAAAGCGTGCTGACCTTTATTCTGGGACTTACCATTGTCATGTTTCTGCTTATCATCGGAGTCATCTGGTTTGTGGCAGACAGAACAGTTATCCGTCCGGTGCTCAATATCATGTCTGTATTCGGTGAAATAGGCAAGAAAAATTATAAGGCACGGGCTATGGTTCTGTACGATGATGAACTGGGCAGGATGTCCAAAAGTCTCAATGAGATGCTTGACAATACCCTGAACCTGATCCAAAGCAGTGAGGAGCGGGATTCCATGCAGGGTTCCATTATGAATCTGCTGGAGGAAATCAGCGGTCTGGCAGAAGGGGATCTGACAGCACGCGCGGAAGTGACCGAGGATTTTACCGGCGCGATTGCAGATTCCTTTAATGAAATGGCAGAGCAGCTCAGCGAAGTTGTCAAGAACGTAAAAGATGTTACTTTGCAGGTCATTGCCACCTCACAGGAAGTCAGCAGTTCCACGGAAAATCTGGCTGAAACCAGTGAAATGCAGGCGGTACAGGTTGGTGAAACCATTGACGCGATCAATGAAATGTCAGCATCCATTCAGCAGGTTGCGGAAAATGCAGGCCGTTCCGCTGGGGTATCTGAACAGGCCACCCTTCATGCAAAAGAAGGTGCGGAGGCTGTGCGTGCCACCAACCGGGCTATGGAATCCATCCGGGAACATGCGCAGGAAACTGCAAGGGCCATCAAACGGCTGGGGGAAAGTTCGCAGGAAATCGGCAATATTGTCCAGTTGATCAATGACATTGCGGATCGGACATCTATTCTCGCTCTGAATGCGTCCATTCAGGCAGCTATGGCCGGAGATGCAGGACGGGGATTTGCAGTCGTGGCTGAGGAAGTGCAAAGACTTGCCGAGCGTTCCACCAATGCCACCAAGCAGATTGACACCCTGATCAAAAATATTCAGGCTGAAATCAATGAAGCCGGTTCCAGTATGGAAGAGAGCATCCAGCGGGTGGTGGAGGGTTCCAAACTGGCAGATGGAGCGCGGAAAAAACTCCAGGAAATTGAGACCGTATCCACACAGTTGGGAGAACTGATACAGGCCATTTCCATGACATCCAAGCAGCAGGCCAAAGCATCGGAAGAGATAGCCAAAACTATGGAGGAAGTGGGAGAAATCAGTTCACAGACTTCTGCGGCCAGCCGCCAGACTGCGGTTTCCATGAAAAGCCTTGCCAAAATGTCTGCCCAGTTGAATGAATCCGTGTCCGTGTTCCGGCTCAGTGATGACGGAAACAATATAGCGGTGTAATGCTGAATGAATTATGAATTATGAATTATGAATTGTGAATTGTGAATTGTGAATTGTGAATTGTGAATCCATTACCCGGATACCAGTAACCAGGGCCCGGAACCAACACCGGAGTCCGCTATCAGGAGCCTGAATGTCCATCCGACTGATTGCAAAAGATCTGTACCGCCTGATCAAAGAGGCCGAAGATCTACAGAAAAAAATTGAGATGGCTCCCTATGAAAAACGTGCAAAGTTAGAGGAGCAGTTGCGGAAAGCTAACGCGGAAGTCAAACAGATGCGGGATATGCTGGAAGGGCAGAAAGATCGGCCTTTGCATCCGAATTTTTACAGATAAGGTGATTTCTGAAAATATATCATTACTCAGAAAATTTCACAGTACAGCCACGAATGACACAAATCTGCACGAACTGCACAAACCATAATTCGTGCAATTCGTGGCTGTACCATCAAATCTTGTGAGTAATGGTATAAATATCCCATTTTATTTTACAGGCACTGGCCGGAAGCTTATGCTGCTTTGGCGGGATATTCTTTTCCGGAATTATACCATTACTTGAAACATTTCGGTTGTAAAATACCGCATTCGGGCAGAGTTACAGTTTAAACAGCCACGAATAACACGAATCTTCACGAATGCACAAACCATAATTCGTGCAATTCGTGGCTGTACCCTCAAATCTTCTGAGTAATGGTATATCTAAAATGCCGGTGTTTGTGCCTGACATAAATAAATCATAAGATAAAAGTTATGATGAAACTGACTGCCACTGTTTTCAAGGAACTGCTGCTGCTGTTCCGGGATCGTTCCGGAATGCTGGTGCTGTTTTTCATGCCAGCTGCGCTGGTGGTGGTTATCTCCCTAGTACAGGAAAATGTCCTGAAAACCACAGGAGAGAGCGATATTCAGATTCTGTTCATTGACCGGGACAGACAGTCGCTGGGGCGGATTATGGAAGAACAGTTGCAGAAGTCGGCTTCTGTGAAAATTGTCCGGCAGATTGGGGGACAGGAAATCACTGAGGATTCTGCCCGGAAAATGGTGGCAGACGGTGATTTTCAGATCTGTATCGTGGTTCCGGAGGGACTTTCAGACGCTGTGCAGAAACAGGCTGCCCGGCAGATCCGATCTTCTTTTGCATCTGAAAAACCCGAAGAAAATCATCCGGAAAAAGAAACTCTGCCCAGTCTGACCGTGTATTTTGATCCAATGATTCAGGGAAGTTTCCGCTCTGCCATGCTCAATGCCCTGCACCGGATGACTCTTGCCATAGAGATGGAAATCAAGGCCAGGATCATATCGGAAGTTGTGCCCGCGCAGATCCGATCCGTATTTGAGACCGCCCTGGGGCCTTACGGCATGGATTTTCCAGAGGAAAGCAATATTTCCGTATACAGCCGCTGGGGACAGGAACGGATTCTGGAAATCAGAACTGCATCAGAGGAGGGGATGGGAAAACTGCCCACTTCTGTGCAGCAGAATGTTCCTGCCTGGGCTCTTTTCGGCATGTTTTTCATTGTGGTTCCCCTGGGCGGTTCCATCATCCGGGAAAAACAGGAGGGAACCCTTGTGCGGCTGCTGACTCTGCCTGTTCCCTATCTTACCATTCTCAGCGGAAAAATCATTGCTTATGTGCTGGTGTGCGTTATCCAGTTTGGCATCATTCTGCTCATGGGAAAACTGATCCTGCCTCTTCTGGGAACGCCGGTGCTGGAAATGGGATCATCGCCCTTTGCCATTGCCGCGGTGGTGATCTGTGCGGCCCTGGCTGCCTCCGGTTACGGTGTGATGCTGGGAACCGTGTCCCGAACCTATGAACAGGCATCCATGTTCGGCCCGGTATCTGTGGTCATTGCCGCAGCACTGGGCGGAATCATGGTTCCGGTTTATGTCATGCCGCGAATGATGCAGCAGATCAGTCATTTTTCCCCTTTGGCCTGGGGACTCAACGCACTGACAAATATTTTCGTACGCGGTGGGAATATCAAAACCGTACTGCCGGAAATCCTGCTGCTGCTTGCGTTTTTTTCACTCAATATGTTCATTGCCTGGGCTGTGTTTATCAGGCGGGGACGGAGCGGTACATAATTTCACAAAATTCTAAGGGTTTGCTTTATCAGTATGGGATGGAGCGGTACATGATTTCACCGCTTTTTTCATCATAATATGTTATTTCTCTGCTGCTGAGCCAGTCAGGAAGGACAAAGAGTTTCTGATCTTTCTGCGGACTGTAAACATAACCGCCATTCTGATGGAAATGCCCAATAAAAATGATACGCGCTCCTTTTCTGAACTGTGCATCTGCAAAATGCACAATCTCATCTTCCGGCATATGCCTGCGGAATTGACTTTTCTGATTTTTGATTTTCCTTTTAATCTGTTCCACAATAAGCGGACCAAAAGGAATGACACGCAAAAGGGTTTTGATCAGGATGTTTTTGGTCAGTTTCCGGAAGCGCAGGTAATTTCTGTCTTTCCGGTTGATTCGGTCTCCGTGGCAGAAAAGAAATCCGGATGAATTTTCATAAAAGGCTGCATCTGTAATCCATGTGAAATATATTTTTTTTTCCTGCGCAACAAAAAATTCGTGATTGCCTTCCACCAGACCGATGGTATGTATTTTTTTCTGTACCTCACACCAATCCAGAAACCTTCGGTGAAGATTATTTTCATATTTGGGCAGGGCAATCCAGAGATCAAAAATATCTCCGAGAAATACAATATTTTCCCCGGAGTTTTCCAGAAATTCAAGCATCCGGAAAAAAGCAGGGGCTGCCGCACTGTTTATATGGGAATCTGCAATAATATACATCAGACAGACTTTTTTACACTGCTTTCCGGCAGAAATCCTCCAGAAGTCTGAAATAATTTTTGTATGTGGATATGGCGTTTCCGGACACGATGATTTCCGGATGGGAAGTTTGCCGGTTTTCTCCGTTTTCCAGCCATTTTCCGCCAGTGAGTCTGCAGTCATCGGTCAGGCGGTTTTCAATCCGTTCTGTCAGTGCTTTATGCGCGTCTGTCCTGCCTGCCTCCCAAAGGGGAAAGACCGTTACCTGTTCCTCTTTTTCCGGAACAGCAGCCAGCACAAGCCTGTAAGAGGTTCCCATCAGCCAGAGTTCTGCGTCTTTCAGTCCGGGCTGCATATCCTCCGGATTTCCGGAAGTGCTGATTTTTATATTTTTATAGACAAAACAGGGGGATTCATCCTCTTCCAGGCAGGAGAGCAGGCCAAAAGCAGCACGGGGAGCGATTTTCTTTTCAGGCGATTCAGGAATCAGCTTTTCCGCCAGACAATCAGACGTCATTTTATCCATTTCCTTTTTCAGGGACTTGGGATCACTGTGGCGGAAATACCGGGCCGCCTCTCTGATCATTTCATCCCCGCGCAAAGCATGGGGATAGACCTTTACGCTGATTTCGATCAGATCATGAAAATAGTCCGCAAGAATTTTGTCCGAAGGTTCAATATCCGGATAATCAAAGATCATGGGAGGTTCATTACCGAGTTTCTGCACAATCCTTCTTCTGTTTTCTTCACTGAGCAGGGTAATCATGCGGGTTTGGGACAGCAGCACCGGCAGTTCATCAGGATTCGGCCCTTTGACTTCCATGATAAACCCGGCCAGAGATATAATCGATTCCTCTGCCTTTTCAGCAGCAGGTCTGTCTGCGGATTTTTTTGATTCCAGAAGCATCCGGCATCCCAGCCGTTCTTCTGCTTTCTTTTTCCATTCCTCCAAATCATTTGCCTTCGCGCGCACAAATTTTTCAGAAAAGCGTTCCAGCCGGCGCGCGATAATCTGACAGTCCCCTGCACAAAGAAAGTTTCGCGCAGCAAACCTGTCCGGAGACGCACTTTTGCGGCTGGCAAGACAGCGGTAGAGAAATATGCGGTCATATTCATTTCGCAGCCGGATCTGTCCGATTTCATTCAGTCCTCCGCCCAGAGATTCACGGGATACGGAAAAACAGCGGAGCAGTTCAGTCAGTTCCGCACCGTAAATCCAGTTGATCTCCCGATGCCGGAAATCCCCTCCGAATACCCCGGCCGCCTCATTGCCAATGATAAATACCATTTCACACAAAAGATTCAATACGTAGCGTTTGGCAAGATGGGAGGAAATCATTTTGCTTCCCCCTTTTGCCAGTTCGCCCAAAGCCCAGGTTACGCCCAGAGTGACAGGATTGCTGCCCAGCGCAAAACGTCCCAGATAATACACAGGCCGGAAATAGGTCCAGTAGGGATCAATGCTTTTGTATATGCCGTAGGCTTTGACACCGGCCTGCACGGTTTCATATATTTTTTTCAGATTATAGGTTTTGATATCCAGTGGCAGTTGCTCCAGCATCACCAGAACCTGCAGGGCAATGCGGTTGGTGGATCGCAGCAGTTGCTCCACACTGGTTTCCAGCAGGGGATTTTGGGATTCAGGATGATAGATGCGGGCCACCGAGGTAATCAGATCATAAATATCGGTCATCAGGAGATCTTTCTGAAATCTGCCTGATTCCTGATACCTGTTGCTGCGGATTTTGTCAAAAAGGCGGTCGGTTCTCTCTTTCAGCAGTTCCAGGACAGCCTGATCCTGTTTTGTGAAATCCCCTGTATGAATTTCCCTGTCTGCTGACTCCTCCTCAATACCGGACGGAAATTCCATCCATTCATGAAAAGTCATAAGTTTCTGCGAGATAGCCACTTCTTTTTTCTGTATCAGAACAAGCCGTTTTTCGCTTTCCTGCTCCCATTCCTTCCGGATTTTTTCAAAATTCTCTTTTTCCTGCCGGAACAACTGTTTCTGCTGCTCCAGTTCCTGTTCCGCTGCACTTATTTTTCTGCGGAAAAGAAAAAGTGCGGAAAGGGACAGTATGCCTGATACATACAGCAGCCACTGCATACGGCCAATAACCGGGGATGTGATAAACGCGGCAGCCCAGATCAGCAGCACGCTGATGACTGTGCAGATCAGGGGAATAATATGCCAGCGGATTTGGGGCATTGTGTGTCAGTCCATGACGATGAGGAATTCAGGAAAGCAGTATTCTTTCCGGTTCCGGCAGGAAAAAAACAAAAAGGCCGCTCTGAAAATTCAGCAGAGCGGCCGGTTTTTTTCAATGGTGGCGATGCAGGGATTTGAACCCCGGACACTGCGGATATGAGCCGCATGCTCTGACCAACTGAGCTACATCGCCGTAACTGACGGATAAAGTCATTTTCCATATTTGATAAAAAGGATTTATAACAATAAACAGATACAAAGTCAAGCAAAAAAATGTTTTCATGACATTTTCAACTGCCAACCGCCATGAATTCATTTCCGCTTTCACAGAAATGACGGATTTTCTGCGGATTTGTCCACATACGGATCTGCCTTTCATTTTTCTGAAGGCTCGGAATCTGCGACCTCAACGGCAAATTCTTCCACATCATCCGGAACATTGCTGAATACCACCATATAGGAAATTATTTTGCCGGGCGTGATATTCACGTTGGATTTGTCTTTTCCGTTTTTGTCCGAAAGCCGTTTCTGTATTTCTTCCACATTCAGACTGGCAAGTTCCACATCTGTAAGTGTGTTGCCGCAGTATGAATAAATCGGCTTTCCAAGCACTTTTTTGTCCGGTCCGTAAAGAGTGCCTTTTACACGGACAAAACTCCGGTTCTGCGAGAATTCATTTTTCACTTTTCCGCTGAGAACAAGAAGGTATCCTGCACCGGAATTTTCAACAAACCGCTCGCTGGTGGAGCCTTCAATGGGTACAATTTCACCTAATGACTGCCGGGGGCCGAGTATCCGGTCAACCAGTGAACCAACGTAAGGAAGTTGTCTCAGTTCATCTTTTTTCGGGAGCAGATTGTTTGTGTAGGCATAATAAGTGCCGCCACCTATTATTGAAGCCACCAGTAATCCGACAAGGGTTGCGTTTGTCGGTCTTGGAATTTTGGTGATTTTCGGTTTTTTGTCTTTGCCGGAATCAGCGAAACTTTCGTCAGCAGAAATATCTGCCAGATCATCTCTTGGGATTCCCATATCAAAGGCATCTGAAAAATCATCCTTTCGTTCTGTTTCCATGTCGCTGATGGATGCCATGTCAACAGATGCTTCATCGGTTTCCCCAAAGTCGAAACCTTCAGATTCTTCCTGAACTTCCTTTGCTTCATCAGATGCGGAATCTATATCCAGATCAAATTCAAATTCATCAGATTCCTTTTTTTCAGGAGCGGGCTTTTCAGATTTCTGTTTTGCTTTTATCGCTGGTTTTGGTTTTATCTCCGGTTTTGGTTTTATTTCCGGTTCTTTGCCGGAATCAGCCATTTCCAGATCCAGATCAAATTCATCCGGTTTGACATCTGCTCCCGATGCTTTATCTTTCTGCTTTGCTTTTATCGCGGATTTTGGTTTTATTTCAGGCTCTTTGCCGGAATCAGCCATTTCCAGATCCAGATCAAATTCATCCGGTTTGGCATCTGCTCCTGATGCTTCATCCAGATCCAAATCGAAAATTTCTGTTTCCTCATCTGCCCCGGTTTTATCCAAATCCATATCAAAGGACAAGTCTTCACCCTGCTTATCCCCAGATGCTGATTCTTCAAAGTCAAGATCAAATTCTTTATCTCCGGATTCGGCTTCCCCATCCAAATCCAGATCGAAATCACCGCCCGGTTCCTCTGCGCTCTCCCCCTCCCCTTCCATTTCCAGATCAAGGGAAATATCCTCAGATTCGGCAGGTTTTTTGTCTTCAGACTCGCCCAGATCCAAATCCAGATCAAAATCACCGCCCGCTTCCTCTGCGGTCTCCCCCTCCCCTTCCATTTCCAGATCAAGGGAAATATCCTCAGATTCGGCAGGTTTTTTGTCTTCGGACTCGCCCAAATCCAGATCGAAATCACCGCCCGGTTCCTCTGCTGTCTCCCCCTTCATTTCAAGGGAAAGTTCTTCGGAAGGCTCTGCGGGTTCTTTGTCTTCAGACTCACCCAAATCCAGATCCAGATCAAAATCACCGCCCGCTTCCTCTGCGGTCTCCCCCTCCCCTTCCATTTCCAGATCAAGGGAAATATCCTCAGATTCGGCAGGTTTTTTGTCTTC
>CAZHPS010000062.1:0-20337 GCA_964534335.1 uncultured Desulfobacterales bacterium | reverse complement strand
CCTTTTCATCTTCCACAGGAACAAACAAAGCAATCATCACCTGTGTCAGACACAGACTTTTGGCATAGGCTGCGGCCTGCTGTTTTGCCTCTTCGGTTTTTACCAGACTGCGGAAACTTTTCACCTCAATTATTCCGGATACGGAGCCGCATCCGAGGTGCAAATCCACTTTGCCGTTTCCTGTGGGAAATTCCGGGCTGACGGTGCAGATTCCGTCCAATGCCTCTTTGAGCCATGCGTAGAGATGAAAATGCCCTACTGCTTCGCTCAGGTGCATATCGGTTCTGCGGGGCTGATCCTTCCAGGGATTCAATCCCCGTGCCTTCAGCCGCGTCAGATAGGATTTGTATCTTTCCATCACTCCCGGCAGATCCGGTTCCGATCCCGCAAACAGATCCGTGATTCTGTCTGTGGGTTCCAAAGCAAGAATCGGGAGCCGTCCGCCGACAAGTTCAAGGGTCAGAGCGTTGTATAAGCGGTGCTGCATGAACGGAGAGGAAAACCGGCAGATTTCCCTGAACTGCTTATGCTCATCCTCAATTGTTTCCGGTGTTATAATTCCGTTGAGATACAGATACGCGCACCAGTCAGCGTCCAGAGAAAAGAGCAGGTCGGATCGGGAAAACAGTTCAGACACTTTGCTCTGATAAGGGCCATGCACTTTTTTGATCAGGTTCAGTATGGTATTGTTCCATTCGCTGTGACATGCTTTGTGATAAACCAGTTTCCAGTATGGCAAATCAATCAGGTTTTCACGTCCGGGATTGTATTTTTCCGTTAGCAGTTCCCCGAACCAGCCCACCAGTCCGGGCTGTCCCCGTGTGAAATCAAATACATGATTCACCACTTCCGGATCAACCGCCTGTCCGCTTTCCGACCGGTACTGCTGAAACAGATTTTCGACTTCCTCCCGTGTGAAATTCGGCACACGGAGCGAACGCTGAATATTGAAAGGCGAACCCCGATCACTTTCCATGCCCAGCACCGCACGCACACCAATCAAAGCCAGGCCGTGAAGCAGGTTTGTCTCTCTTTTCAGATACATTTCCCTGAACTGGTTGACCATGAGATCCAGCAGCAGTCCGGGGGCTGTATCCACCTCATCAATCAGCAGGATCAGGGGACGATCCCATATGCCGTCCTCTTTGGAAAATATGCGGGAGAAATCCTTCCATGTTTTCAGGCAGGGTTTTCCGGGCAGTTCATCTTCCAGAACATCGGCAAGTCCCTGGGGAAGCTGCGGATAAGCTGAATCTTCAGGTTTGTATACCATTCCCCGGAGCCGTCCCAAAGAGCAGGTATGCACAGCAAACTGATTTCCACAGGCAGTTTCGATCTCACGGACAGCCTGCCGCATCAGCCAGGTTTTGCCGGTCTGGCGGGGAGCCCATATGGTGAAATAATGTCCCCCGTATTCCGGATCATCAATCAGATTCTCCGCACAGGATTTCACCAGATTTTTTCTTGGAACCGCAAAATGCCTTTTTTCATCCACAGGGCCGTAAGAATGAAAGCGTCTCATGATTTCCTCCGGAAGGCAGAGCAGAACATGCTTCCAGCTTGTTTATTCGTTGGTGAGTCTTAAAACATTTTCCCATTTTTGGAAAGATATGTAAAGATTCATCTGTGCAAAGCATCTGATTTGCCGGATTCATGAAATAATGCTTGAATCTGCATAAAATTCGGATTATAATTATATCTTTTTTAAAACGCTTATCTGCTTTGGAAATGTGAAAGATCAAACACGAAACCGGCATACCTTCCCTCCGAACATAAACAGGAAAGGGAAACCGGATTTATAATTTTATAATCAGGTATTTATTCATATGTTGACAGAAACAGAAAGAACTCCGGAGATCAGCATCGAGACAGAGATGAAAAAATCTTATCTCGATTATGCCATGAGCGTGATCATCGGACGTGCGCTGCCGGACGTGCGGGACGGACTTAAACCGGTTCACCGCCGCGTCCTGTTTGCCATGAACGAACTCAAGAACGACTGGAACAAACCCTACAAAAAATCAGCGCGTGTCGTGGGTGACTGTTTTGCCGAAGGTACGCTGGTGCATACGGAAACAGGACTGCTGCCGATTGAGAAGGTGGAACCGGGCACCCGTGTGCAAATGCCGGACGGATGCCTGAGCGAGGTGGTTCAGGCTTTTGCCAATCCGCCGTCTCCGGTGGTCAGAGTCAGACTGTCCAACGGCTATTTGTTTACTGTAACCCCCGGTCAACTGTTCCGGGTGCTCAACGATGATTTGACGATTGGCTGGGAAAAAGCCGGGGATCTTGCCGGAAAACGGATTCTGGCAGCCAGTCCGCGCTCTCTGGGAGCTGTGGAAGTCCATACTGAAGCCGGTAAAACCGCTCTGGCCTATATCGTGGGTCTTTTGGTGGCCGAAGGTTATCTGAATGACCGGGGCCGATCCAAACGGGTGGGGATCAGTATGGTGGATCGAGAGCCTCTGGAATTTTTCTGCGAATTCTGTGCCTCACAGGGTATTTCAGCCAGTTGGCGGGAAATCGCACCGCAAAAAGAACATTATCAAATTCAGCACTGTGTGCGCACCAGCGGGCTGCCGGAAGCATACGAAGCCTGTTCTGCCACATGTGAACACAAACATGTGCCGGACTGGATTTTGCATGATCGCCGTCTGTTCGCTCCCTTTCTTGCCGGATTCACCGATGGTGACGGGCATATACGGGCCTCTGCATCCAAACGCGAAGCTGTGCTGGTTTCCACTTCAGAAACCCTGCTTGAGCAGATTCAGGCCATGCTGCTGGACAGCGGCATACACACCTGCCTGACCTGCGAGGATTTCAGCACTCGCTATTATGGTGAGGGATGTCTGCCCCGTTATCACCTGTGGATTACCGGAGACAATGCCGCACGTTTCAGCACCCTGATCTATCCTTTCCTGAAAATCTCATACAAACGGGAAAATGCCAAACAACTGATGGAATGGGCCGGCCGGGTGCTGAATACCTTTTCCGAATGTATTCCGGGGAAGAAAATCTTTCAGGAGCTTTCCCGCTGTCATCTGGGCGGAGGCTGGTATCAGGATCGCGAAGGCCGCAAATTCAGGGCAGGTATCAAATATCCGGGCGGAGGCAAAATCCGTTATCCGGAGGATCTCGAAGAATATGACCTGTCTTTCAGGCAACTGGAGGAATGGGGAATTCTGGGCAAGCTGGAGAGGATTGGTTCCCCTCTGGCGCCTGACCTGCGCCACCTGATGGATACCTACAGCATACTGCATGTGGAGGAAGTTCAAAATTCAGGAGAAACCGCGCCCACTTATGACGTGCAGATTGCTGACAGCAGCCATGAATTTCTGGTGCATGGCTGCGCTGTGCATAACTGTATCGGTAAATATCATCCTCACGGTGATACCGCTGTTTATGACACCATGGTGCGCATGACCCAGGATTTTTCCCTGCGTTATCCGCTCATTGACGGACAGGGCAATTTTGGCTCCATTGACGGCGACAGCCCTGCGGCCATGCGTTACACAGAAGTGCGCATGTCCAAAATCGCACATGAGATGCTTACGGATCTGGAAAAGGAAACCGTTGATTTCACTCCCAACTATGATGAATCCCTTTCCGAGCCCGCGCTGCTTCCCGCACGGATTCCCTGCCTGCTGGTCAATGGTTCCTCCGGTATTGCTGTGGGTATGGCAACCAATATTCCGCCCCACAATCTCACGGAAATCACCAATGCGCTTATTGCCATGATTGACAACCCGGACATCAGCCTGCGGGAACTCATGGAACTGGTTCCGGGGCCGGATTTTCCCACAGCAGGCATCATTTACGGAAAAAACGGCATTTATGAAGCATACAGCACAGGCAGGGGCATTATCCGGGTGCGCGCACGTGTGAAAGTGGAGCAGGACAAAAAAACCGGCACGGAAACCATTGTTGTCAATGAACTTCCCTATCAGGTGAACAAGGCAAGGCTGATTGAAAAAATCGCGGAACTCATGAAGGACAAGCAGATTGAGGGACTGAAATATGTCCGGGATGAATCTGACCGTGAGGGAATGCGCATCGCAATGGGAGTGAAAAAGGATCAGGTTTCCGAGGTCATTGTCAACCAGTTGTACAAACACACCCAGATGGAAAACAGTTTCGGCATTATTTTTCTGGCTGTGCTGAACAAAAGGCCCAGGGTGTTCAATCTGAAAGAAATGCTGGAGCAGTTTATCCTGTACCGCAAGGAAATCATTGTCCGCCGAACCCGTTATGATCTGAGAAAAGCCGAGGAAAGGGCGCATATTCTGGAAGGTCTCAAGATTGCTCTGGAAAATCTGGATGAGGCCGTTGCCCTGATCCGCAGGTCATCAGACGCAAAAGAGGCAAAGGAAGGTCTGATCGCCTCATTTGGCCTGACTGCTGTGCAGGCACAGGCCATTCTGGATATGCGTCTGCAAAGACTCACCGGATTGGAGCGGGAGAAAATTCTTGAGGAATATGCCAGTATTCTCAAAGACATTGCCCGGTATAAGGAAATCCTGTCCAGCACACAGGAGATTCTCCGCATTGTCAAACAGGAACTGCTTGAAATGCAGCAGGAATTCGGGGACAGCCGCCGCACCGAGATTGCCGAGGCAGAACGGGAACTGACGCTGGAAGATATGATTGCGGAAGAGGATATGGTGGTCACGGTTTCCCGTGACGGATATATCAAACGCAATCCCATCAGTCTGTATCAGAGCCAGAGGCGGGGCGGAAAAGGCAAAACCGCTATGGGAACCAAGGAAGAGGATTTTGTCGCGCATCTGTTTGTGGCCTCCACCCATCACACTTTTCTGTTTTTCACCAACAGGGGAAAGGTTTACTGGTGCAAGGTGTATGAAATTCCCCAGGCCGGGCGTGCCAGCAAGGGCAAAGCCATTGTGAATCTGCTCAATTTTGAGGAAGGGGAGCGGCTGACCACAGTGCTGGCGGTTCCCTCTTTTGAACCCGGATCTTATATCATCATGGCGACAAAACAGGGCACTGTGAAAAAGACAGATATTATGGATTACAGCCGTCCCAGAGCAGGGGGCATTATCGCGCTGGGACTGGAAGAGGGGGATGAGCTCATAGCCACCCGGATTACAGACGGAACCTACAATGTTTTTCTGGGATCAGCTTCAGGGCAGTCCATCCGTTTTCATGAATCTGATGTGCGTGGTATGGGAAGAACCGCAAAAGGCGTGCGGGGCATGAAACTTGCGGAAAAGGATTATCTGGTGGGCATGGAGGTTCTCAGTCACGGTCAGACCCTTTTCACGGCAACGGAAAACGGCTTTGGCAAGCGCACTCTCATAGATGAATATCCGGTGCAGAAACGGGGCGGAAAAGGTGTCATCACCATCAAAACCAGCAAACGCAACGGTCAGGTTATTGCCATTCTGCTGGTGGATGAGGAGGATGAACTCATGCTCATGACTGACAGCGGCAAACTGATCCGTATGCCCATCAAGGGAATTTCGGTTATCAGCCGCAACACCCAGGGCGTGAAACTCATGGATCTGGAAACAGATGAACGGGTGGTTGGAGCGGCAAGGCTCGCGGAAAAAGAGGAGGGGGAAATTCAGAACAGTGATCGTGAAGACACACCTTCTGCCCCCTCTCAAGAGGGGATTTTGGATACATCTCACATTCCTTCGTATGAGATTGAGGAAGAGGACAGCGAAATTTCCCACAGTGATGATGAGGAAAGCGGAGAAGAGGAAGACGCGTGATGAAAGATCAGAATACAGCCATCGGTGTGGTGGGCGGAGGCAGTTGGGGAACCGCGCTTGCCAATCTGCTGGCAGGAAAAGGATACAGAACTAATTTCTGGGTATTTGAGGAAGATGTAAAAAAACAGATTGAAACAGATCGGGAAAACCGGCTTTTCCTGCCCGGAGTCCGGCTTTCGGAAAATCTTTTTCCTTCCAATGATCTGATTTCCGTGGTTTCCGGCAAGGATCTGGTGCTGATTGTCACACCTTCCCATGTCATGCGGGATGTCAGCACCCGGATGGCCGGGCATCT
Organism: uncultured Desulfobacterales bacterium; assembly: GCA_964534335.1. GTDB lineage: Bacteria > Desulfobacterota > Desulfobacteria > Desulfobacterales > Desulfococcaceae > JAABRU01. The sequence goes on along the minus strand of CAZHPS010000062.1, from coordinate 14,307 downwards.
TGCAGCAAACGCGGTGCTGGTTTCGGCTTCCAAAGGCATTGAAAATCAGACTCATCTCACCATGTCCGGCATTCTGGCCCAGACCCTGCCGGAGATTCCCGCGGAGCGTTTTGCCGTGCTTTCCGGCCCCAGTTTTGCCAAAGAAGTGGCACGGAATGTGCCGACAGTGGTGACAGTGGCCTCAAAAAGCAAAGAAACAGCGGCTTTTGTCCAGCATGTTTTTGCCACGCCCTTTTTCCGGGTATATACCAGTGAGGATGTTATCGGTGTGGAACTGGGCGGATCGGTCAAAAACGTGATAGCCATTGCTGCGGGAATCATTGACGGAATGGGGCTGGGACTTAACACCCGTGCGGCACTTATCACCAGAGGCATGGTGGAAATGCGGCGGCTGGGGAAAAAACTGGGAGCCAATCCCCGCACCTTTACCGGTTCCGCAGGTATGGGCGATCTGGTGCTGACCTGCACAGGAGATCTGAGCCGCAATCACACAGTGGGCAAAAAAATCGGGCAGGGCATGACCCTGCACCAGATTCTTTCGGAAATGCACATGGTGGCCGAGGGAGTGAAAACCGCAAAATCTGTATACAATCTGTCCCGGAAACTGGACGTCGAAATGCCCATTTGCCATGAAATCTACCGGATTCTCTATGAAGATGAATCCCCCAAAGAAGCCCTGCACAAACTTATGACCCGTGATCTGAAAAATGAGCTGGATGAGGAATAAATGCGTGTGTCTTTTCTCATGCGCACAAGGCAGGTTATTTTTACCCGGAATCCCGGACTGAATCTCCGGGATTCCGCAAATCAGGCGTTTTCGGCAGGATCGATAACCATTTGTAATCTCAGATTTGATAAAAAATTTGGCAACTTTTGAAAAGTTGTCAAATCTGACTGGATCAAACCAACCGCGAATCAGTATTATCGCATATTCACATTTTCAAAAAAAATCAGAAAGAACCGATACCGGCACCATGATCAGAAAAAACGGAAATCATGAAAAGGAAAAATCCATGGAAGCATGGATATGGGATGCAGCCTGCAGTATCAGAGGATCCCAGGATGCGCCGAAATTTAAAGACTTTATTCTTCCGCTGATCTTTGTCAAACGCCTGTGCGATGTGTTTGATGATGAAATTGACCGGATTGCGGAAAAAATAAAAAGCAGAACCAAAGCCATGCAACTGGTGGAGCGGGACAAATCCCTGGTGCGCTTTTATCTGCCCATGAAACCCAACTTTCCGGAAAGACAGAGAACATGGGATGTCATCAGGCTGCTGTCTGATAAAATCGGGCAGGGGCTGACGGATATTATGCGGGATATTGCCAAAGAAAACCAGAATCTGCAGGGAATCATTGACCGGATTGATTTCAACGCGACCACCCACGGGCAACGGGATATTGACGATGACCGCCTGAGCAGCCTGATTGAGAAAATATCTGAAAAAAAACTTGGACTTAACGATGTGGAACCCGACATTATCGGCAGAAGTTATGAATATCTGATCAGAAAATTTGCCGAAGGCAGCGGACAGAGCGCGGGCGAGTTTTACACACCTGCCGAGGTGGGTTTTGTCATGGCAAAAATCATGGACGCGGAACCGGGCATGGAAATCTATGATCCCTGCTGCGGAAGCGGCGGGCTGCTGATCAAATGCGAACTGGTCATGAAAGAGAAAATGGCGGTTCTTTCCCAAAGCCGTTATGCGTCCCTGCGCCTGTTCGGTCAGGAATTCACACCTTCCACATGGGCCATGAGCAGAATGAACATGGTGATTCATGACATGGAAGGCAAAATTGAAATCGGGGACACATTCAGACAGCCCAAATTCCGGGATGGCGCAAAACTGAAAACCTTTGACCGGGTGGTGGCAAATCCCATGTGGAATCAGGGCAGGGACAGTCTGTCCTATCTGAATGATGATTATTTTATCAATGATGAACACTCCCGCTTTCCCGCAGGATCACCCGGCGGAAAAATTGACTGGGGCTGGATGCAGCATATTTACTCCAGCCTGAATTCCAAAGGACGCGCGGCAGTGGTTCTGGATACAGGCGCAGCCAGCCGGGGCAGCGGAAATCAGGGAACCAACAAGGAAAAGGAATGCCGCAGATGGTTTGTGGACAAAGACCTGATTGAAGGTGTGATTTACCTTCCGGAAAATCTTTTTTACAATACCTCCGCGCCCGGAATGGTGATTTTTCTCAACCGGGCAAAAGAGCATAAAGGCAGTGTTTTTCTGCTTCATGCAGGCAGGGAGTTTGAAAAAGGAGATCCGAAAAACTATATTCCCCCAAAAAGCATTGAATACATTGCGGAAACCTACAAAGCACGCAAAGAGGTGGAAAAATTTTCCCGCATTGTCACCCGTGAGGAAATTGCAAAAAATGATTACAATATTTCCCCCAGCCGTTATATTCAGACTGCTGAAACTGAAACGTACCGCGCTTTGGGAGAAATAATGGAAGAACTGCAGATGCTGGAGCAGGAATCGCTTGCCACAGATGCGGAACTGAAAAGCATTCTGCAAAAGCTGGGGGTATGACAAAAACTAAATTTAATCAGAATGCTCACATGCAGATGCAATACAATAGCCGGATAAGTAAAGAAGTATGAACGAAAGGAGGGGAACCGATGCTGAGCATAACAATTCCTGACATATTGTCAGGCAGGATTAATGTGTTTGCAGAACTGTCCGGCAAAACTCCGGAGGAATTCATTCTTGAAATTTTGGAGGAAGTTTTGAAGGATGGCACAGGCATCAGATATAAAAAAGATGACTTTCTGTCTGCATTTATGAAATTCCGTCAGGATATGGAAAGAGAAAACATTCAGATTACAGATTCAGATTTTGAAATGCTCAGGGATAATTCCGCAGGCAGGGAGATGAGTTGGTTATGATCAAATATCTGTTGGATACTAATGTCATTTCAGAATTGGCAAAATCTGTTCCCAATAAAACAGTGGTTGAAAAATTTAAAAAATACAGGCATCAAATTGCAATTGCAGCACCCGTATGGCATGAACTTCTTTATGGATGCTGCCGTCTTCCGGTTTCCCGTAAGCGTGATGCAATAGAGTCTTTTCTGAACAATGTTGTTAAACCATATCTTGCTGTTTTACCTTATGATTTGAAATCTGCTGAATGGCACGCTTCAGAACGTGCAAGACTTTCTTTAATTGGACAGATACCGTCATTTACAGATGGGCTGATTGCATCAATAAGTGCAGCGAACAGGCTGATTTTGGTAACGCGGAATATTCATGATTTTGAAATGTTCAGCGGATTAAAAATAGAGAACTGGCATGAAATATAAATCTTTTAATGGAAGAATTTTGTTATCAGGTGATCCCGGCAGAAAATAAAAGAATGCCTGAATACAGATTAACTCAGCCAAAATCCGGAATTGAAAACATGGCTGTCTGAGATTCACATCGTCTGGATCACGGATTAAACAGATCGAGGGAATTTTTTTATGAATGAAAATCTGAAATACAGAGATATTACTGAAAAAATCATCGGATGTGCATTTGAGGTGCATAAGTTTCTGGGCAACGGATTCCAGGAAGTGATATATCAGCGTGCTTTGGCTTATGAAATGTCAGTGGCGGGCCTGAATTTTGCCAGAGAAATCGCACAGGATATTTATTATAAACAACTGAAGGAGCCGATTGGCAGACGAAGAGCTGATTTTGTTGTGGAAAAAAAGATTTTGCTTGAATTAAAAGCTGTTATTCAACTTGAGGATGTTCACCTTGCATAAATACTGAATTATTTGAAAGCCTACAGGCTTGAAGTGGGATTATTGATCAATTTTGGGGGTAAAAGCCTTGTGTTTAAAAGGGTTGTCTTATAAATACGGATTAGACAGCAACACCGTCTGAATCACGGATTAATGGGATTGCACACAACCGTCTGAATCACGGATTAATGGGATTGCACGGATTTCACAGATTAAAAAAATGTGAAGTACGGTGAATCTGTGATCATAATCCGTGAAATCCTTTAATCCGTGCAAATATCGGATTACACAACACCGTCTGAATCACGGATTAATGGGATTGCACGGATTTCACAGATTAAAAAAATGTGAAGTACGGTGAATCTGTGATCATAATCCGTGAAATCCTTTAATCCGTGCAAATATCGGATTACACAACACCGTCTGAATCACGGATTAATGGGATTGCACGGATTTCACAGATTAAAAAAATGTGAAGTACGGTGAATCTGTGATCATAATCCGTGAAATCCTTTAATCCGTGCAAATATCGGATTACACAACACCGTCTGAATCACGGATTAATGGGATTGCACGGATTTCACAGATTAAAAAAATGTGAAGTACGGTGAATCTGTGATCATAATCCGTGAAATCCTTTAATCCGTGCAAATCCGTGATTCAGACAATGGGGGGAAAATGATGAAAGACTGGTCAAATGTTGAATTTTCTAAAGTATGCAAAAAAACTGGATTAAACTATCAACCTGATAAGACAGGCAAGTTACCGTATATAGGTTTAGAGCATATTGAATCAGGAAGTGCAATTCTAAAGACTTGGGGAATTGAAAATGAAGTCAAAAGTTCAAAAACAAAATTCAAAAAAGGGCAAATACTTTATGGTAAGCTGCGACCTTATTTGGATAAATCCATAATCGCTCCATTCGATGGTGTCTGTTCAACTGATATTCTTGTTTTTGATAGCACTGATTTGGCTTTAAATGAATATTTGGTTTATTTGATTCATAGTTATGGGTTTATTAACTACGCCAAATCCACTACTTCTGGTGTCCAGCACCCTCGAACTTCTTGGAATGTGATAAAAAAATTTAATTTTAATCTCCCACCGCTCCATGAACAGCGCAATATTGCCTATGTTTTAAGCACTGTGCAGAAGGCAATGGAACAGCAGGATAAACTCATCCGCACCACCACAGAATTGAAAAAAGCCCTGATGCAAAAACTCTTTACCGAAGGCACAAATGGCGAAAAGCAGAAACAGACTGAAATTGGTCTGGTGCCGGAGAGTTGGAAGGTGATTGATTTTCCCAAGTTTGTATTATTGCAAAGAGGGAAAGATTTAATCAAGAAAGATTTTATTGAAGGCAGTATACCTGTAGCGGGTTCGAATGGTATAATCGGCTATCATAATGCAAGTTTTGTTAAAGCTCCCGGTGTTACTGTTGGCAGAAGCGGTTCTTGTGGAAAAGTGTGGTTCTATGAAACTGATTTTTGGGCGCATAACACATCGCTATATGTAAAAAATTTTAATGGAAATAATGCAAAATTTTCATATTATTATTTACAATACCTTGATATTGGCAGATTTAAAACTGGGGCATCAGTGCCGACTCTTGACAGAAATTCATTAAATACATTTAAAATATCGGTTCCGCCTAATGCAGAACAGTCTGAAATAGCAAATTCAATTCATGCGGTAGAATGTAAAATAAATATTCATCAGAAAAAAAAACAAATCCTTATGGACATGTTCAAAACCCTTCTGCACGAACTCATGACCGGGCAGCGGCGGGTGAATCATATTGAATTTTGAAAAAACTGCAGGGATTGTTTATATAAAACTGCAAGGATTATTTATAAACAGGGATTATCCCTTCTTATAAGAAATCCATGTAGTTATTCTATAAAACTGCAGGGATTTCTTATAAAAAAGGATTATTCCTTCTTATAAAAGTTTAAAGGACTCCAAATCAATGCCCAAACCCACCGAACACAAAAGCGTCCAATCCCGCATACTCAAATATGCGCAGGAGATCGGATGGGTTTATGTTTCCCGGTCTGAGGCGGAAAAACGCAGAGGATTTGATTTTAAGGAAAAATCTGCCAGAGACAGGGCAAAAAATTCTTCCCGGTTTTTCACAGACATCCTGTTTGAAAAAGTAAGGCAGTTCAACCCCAAATTCACAGACAGCAAACCGGATCTGCTGAGAAAACTGAACATGCCCCTGCCTGATATTCATGGAAACCGTGATTTTCTGCTTTGTCTGCGGGGAGAAAAAACCTTTTTCAGCAAAGAGCAGCACCGGGAATTCAATCTGATTCTCATTGATTATGACAATCCGGATAAAAATATTTATGAAGTGACCGAAGAATATTATCTTTGCACCAGACACTATGCCAACCGGGAAGATATTGTTTTTCTTATCAACGGCATTCCGGTTGTGATGATGGAATGCAAAAATGCCACAAAGGAAGAGGCTGTTGCCATTGCTGTTGATCAGATTCGGCGGTATCACCGGGAAACACCGGAGTTTTTTGTTCCCCAGCAGATTTTTTCCGCGACCGAGAGCATCGGTTTTTCCTACGGTGTTACATGGAACACGGTAAAACGAAATATTTTCAACTGGAAAGCAGAAGATCCCGGTAATCTGGAAGCAAAAACCAAGTCCTTCTGTGCAAAGCAGAATCTTCTTGATTATCTGAAAAAATACATAGTTTTTGCCGAACACAATGAGGAACTCAGCAAATACATCCTGCGCCAGCACCAGAAAACTGCGGTTGAAAAAGCAGTGGAACGTGCGCATGATCCGCAGAAAACAAGGGGACTGATCTGGCATACCCAGGGAAGCGGCAAAACCTATACCATGATCAAAACTGCTGAACTCCTGTTTAAAGCCCCCAAAAGCGAAAAACCCACCATTCTGCTGCTGATAGACCGGAATGAACTGGAAGATCAGATGATGAAAAATTTGGTTTCTGTGGGATTTGACAGTGCCGTGAGAGCCGGAAACATTGCAGACATTCAACGACTGCTCAAAGAGGATTACCGGGGAATCATTGTCAGCATGGTTCACAAATTCAGGGACATGCCTGCAAATGTGAATCTGCGGAAAAACATTTATGTGCTGATTGACGAGGCGCACCGCACCACAGGCGGAGATTTGGGCAGTTATCTCATGGCAGCGGTTCCGAATGCCACATTCATCGGATTCACCGGAACCCCGGTTGACAAAACAGCGTATGGAAAAGGCACATTCAAAACCTTTGGAATTGAAGACAAATCCGGGTATCTGCATAAATATTCCCTTGCGGAAAGCATTGGGGACGGCACAACACTCCCGCTTTTTTACGGAATTGCCCCCAATGAACTGCTGGTTCCCAAAGAGATTCTGGAAAAAGAATTTTTAAGTCTTGCTGAAACGTATGGAATCAGTGATATTGAGGAACTCAACAAAATACTGGAACGCGCGGTCAGTACAAGAAATTTTCTCAAAGGAACACAGCGCGTTGAAAAAGTGGCAGAAGCTGTGGCAGGGCATTATCGGGAAAATGTTGAACCGATGGGGTACAAGGCTTTTCTTGTGGCAGTGGATCGTCCGGCATGTGCGCTGTACAAAAAAGCATTGGACAGACTGCTGCCGCGTGAATATTCCGAAGTTGTTTATACAGGCAATTCCAATGATACGGAAGAATTGAAAAAACATCATCTGGAACCCAAAAGGGAAAAAGAGATTCGCAGAAATTTTGCAAAATTTGGGGAACTGCCCAAAATTCTCATTGTTACAGAAAAACTGCTCACCGGTTTTGATGCACCTCTGTTATATGCCATGTATCTGGACAAACCCATGCGGGATCATACGCTTCTGCAGGCAATTGCAAGGGTGAACCGTCCCTATGAAAATGAGGAAAGGGAAATGGTCAAACCCCACGGATTTGTGCTGGATTTTGTGGGCATTTTTGAAAATCTGGAAAAAGCCCTTGCCTTTGACAGTGAGGAAATCAATGCCATTGTCAAAGATATCGGGCTGCTGAAACATCTGTTCAGGGCAAAAATGACAGAGCAGGTTCCCCTGTATCTGAATCTGATTGAACAGGGTTTCAATGATAAGGACACGGATCATCTGATTGCCCATTTCCGGGACAAATCCAGGCGCAAAGAATTTTTCAAATTGTACAAAGAAGTGGAAATGCTGTATGAAATCATCTCACCGGACAGATTTTTAAGACCATATATGGATGACTATGCAAGTCTGGCAGCAATGTACAAAGTGGTGAGAAATGCTTATGTCAAAAGGGTTCAGCCGGATCGGGAATTTCAGCGCAAGACCGGTGAACTGATTCAGAAGAAAATCGGAATCAGCCAGCCGGAGCATAACTATGAATTTGCTGAAATCAATGAAAATACCATCGGGAAAATCAAAGAAACGCAGAAAAATTTCAATATCCGGGTGGTCAATCTGATCAGAAGCATTGAAAAAACAGCCCATGAGCATTCTGAAGATCCTTTTCTCATCGGATTGAAAGAGCGTGCTTTGCAGATTGAAAATCAGTATGAAAACAGGCAGATCAGCACACAGGAGGCATTGAGGGAACTTGTCAGAACTATGGAAAAGGATGCCCGGCGGAAAAAGGAGCAGACGCAAAAGGGGTTTGACAGTCTGCATTTTTTTGTTTACCGTACCTTTGCGGACAAGGGTTTTGCAGATGCTGACGGGGTCACAGAGCGAATCATGGGGGAATTTGCCCGGTATCCTGACTGGAAAACAGGGGAAAAGGATTTGCGGGAACTGAGAACACAGGTATATTATGCGGTGCTGGAACAGCATGGGGATATTGACAACGCAGCTATTCTTGTGGATGATCTGTTCAGCCATCTGTTCAGAGCCGGAAAATGACGCACACAGAAAAAAATCAGTTCAAGGCAGAAGTCAAAGAATTTGCCCGGAGGATGGGCATTGAAATCAAATCCCTGACTCTGCGCCCCATGAAAAACAAATGGGCTTCCTGTTCCGCAGACGGCAGACTGAACTTCAGCACGGATCTGCTGAACATGGAAAAGGAAATACAGAATTACGTGATTGTCCATGAACTTCTGCATGTGAATATCCCCAATCACGGAAAACTTTGGAAAAGCCTTATGTCTGTCTATTTGGGCGATTATGAAGCCATTGAAAAAAAACTGAAACACCAGACAGTGCAGGTGACAAAATGAGATCTTTTTCTGTCAGACCGGGCAGAAAAGAAAAAATGCTGTCCGGATTTGTTTATGAGGAATGAAGATAACCATAACAACAGTCAAAGGAGGTAGTATGAAAAAAAGCGTATGGGACAAAATGCTTCGTATGTTTATCGCTGTTGCCCTGATTCTCCCGCTGTCATTGCTTGCAGGGTGCGGAAGTGATGATGACGATGATTCCGTTATTACCGTGTGCAACTGGGATAATGATGAATATACCGTCAAACTGCACAGAGCATCTGACGGCACTGTGGTGGATCAGTTCAATCTGGACGAATGGTATCAGCCTTGGGATCAGTGTGATGAATTCAATGATTACAATGGTGAATTCTATATCACGATCCATGAGGACAACGCGGCAGAACCGAATGACACCTCATCGAGATTTTATATTGAGGAAGGGGAATACGAGGAATTTTCCATAGACAATGATGGAGATATAGATCGGGTTTCCACCTGATTTTTTCCATTGGAAAAAGCTGTGCACTGTTTTTTTCCCGTTCCCGGATTCAGGATCAATGCCATTAAGTTAAGTAATCCGAGGAGTTCCTGACTGAAAATCTGACAGTCATTCCGGAATTATTTCGAGTCCCAAACTTTCAGTTAGGGACTCCTTCGCTTCTGATTTAATGGCATTGAAGTTCCGGTTTGGGAGCACACCCGTGCAGGAAGCTGAACCTCCCGCATACCGGATTTGCAACGCCTCAGATTCACAAAGAAATGAAAATAACCGGCACAATGACAGAAAACAAATCCCTTTTATCAGAAATGAAACCTGTGTCCATTCAGTACCGCTTTACCCTGCCCAATGCCGTGCTCGAAGAATTCCATGTGATTCTTGATCCTCTTACTCTGGTGTTTGCAGGGGAGCGGACCCCAAATCCGCCGGAATGGGCAGGGCTTTCCTTTCATCAGTGCGCGAACTGCCCCTTTTCTGAAAAAGAGGAAAAATACTGTTCTGTTGCCCTGAATCTAACGGATATTGTCCGCAGATTTGAGCAGTTGACCTCCCATGACGAGGTGTTTGTGGAAGTGATTACAGAGGAGCGGATTTTTTACAAAAAAACCAGCGCGCAGCGGGGCATCAGTTCCCTCATGGGACTGATGATTGCGGTCAGCAAATGCCCGATGACTGATTTTTTCAAACCCATGGCCCGTTTTCATCTTCCCTTTGCCACTGCTGATGAAACCATATGGCGGGCCATATCCACCTGGCTGATATCCCGGTATTTTATTCGGAAACAGGGATCCTGTGCGGATTTTGATTTGCAGGGACTTAACCGGGTTTACGGCAGTATCCAGAAACTCAATATAGGGATTGCCAGACGTCTGCGTGCAGCCTGTGAGGAGGATTCCACTGTCAATGCCATCATCATTCTCGATGTTTTTGCCAAAAGCCTGCCCACAGTGATTGAGAAATCCCTGGAAAAAATCCGGCCGGTTTTTGAACCTGTCCTGCGCCATTATTCCTGAGATATGTGAACCATGAACCGGACAAAATGGTTTTATCATCCTGTATTTGTTTTCATCTTTTCCATAGTGGCCCTGGCTGCGTCCCTTGTCCTGTATATCTACTGGTACATGAAGGTAAGCAAAGGGCTTGATGCCCTGGTGCGGAAATTCAATATTGATTCTGATCAGGTTTTTCAGGCCGAAACCTGGGTCGTCATTCTGGTGCTTTCCGTGCTGGTTGCCATTATTCTCATCGGCATATTCACCATTTTCGTCTACAACCAGAAAAATCTTCAGCTTTACCGGCTGCAGCACAATTTCATCAACAACTTCACCCATGAACTCAAAACACCGGTTACATCCCTGAAACTCTATCTGGAAACATTTCTCAGGCATGAACTCCCCCGTGAGGAGCAGATAAAATACATTCAGTATATGCTCCATGATGCCCAGCGTCTTTCAGAAAACATCAGCCGCATTCTGAATCTGGCCCGGATGGAAAGCAGAAATTACAGCGGAGAATTTTCGGAAACGGATCTGCCCCATTTCATCCGGATGTTTTATGAGGATAACCGTCATCTTTTCAGCAGGTGTCAGGTGCATGTTCATGAAGATCCGGAAAATCATGTTTTATGTCCCATCATCATTCCCCTGTTTGAAATGCTTCTGATCAATCTCCTGACCAATTCAATTACCTACAATGAATCAGAAACACCGTTGTTCCATATCCGCTTTGCCCATGTGAAAAAAAAGCTGCATGTCTGTTTTGAGGACAACGGAATTGGATTTGAAAAAAGGGAAAGAAAGAAAATATTCCGGAAATTCTATCAGGTGGGCAGATCAGAAAATATGACAGCCAAAGGCAGCGGACTGGGCCTGTATCTGGTGCAGAACATTGCCCGGATTCACAGGGGAAAAATGACAGCAGACAGTCCGGGACCGGGAAAAGGGGCGGTATTCACTCTGATCCTCCCTTATAACAAAAAGGATTCTGGCCGTGAAATGTCCGGAACACAGACAGGAATAAAATGAAGCACAGTGCCCAAAAACGTATTCTTCTGATAGAAGATGAAAAACATATAGCCGAAGGCCTGAAACTTAACCTCTGCCTGCAGGGATATGATGCGGCTATCGCGCATGACGGTGCAGCCGGGCTGCGGCTTTGGAAAGAATGGAAACCCCATCTGATCATACTTGATGTGATGCTGCCCCTTATTGACGGGCTTTCAGTGCTGCAGAGCATCCGTCTGGAGGATGAGCGGCTTCCTGTTCTGATTCTTTCAGCCAAGGGGGAATCACAGGACAGAATCAAAGGTTTTGCATGCGGCACTGATGATTATCTGACCAAACCCTTTGAACTGGAGGAATTCATGCTGCGGGTGGAAAGGCTCCTGACACGGGTGTCATGGTATGATGACAGCTCTGAATCCGCGGGGCATGGAACAGATACAGTTCTGTCCTATTCCTTCGGGGACAATCATATTGATTTTGAAAAAGCCGCAGCCAGATGTCAGTACGGGAATATCCGGCTGACCAGTCAGGAGATCCGGCTGCTGAAACTGTTCATCGCAAACCGGGGAAAATCGCTTTCACGTACCGAACTGCTGGAAATCGGATGGGGGTATACCGGATCAACCTCCACCCGCACAGTGGACAATTTCATCGTCCGTCTCCGCAAATACTTTGAAAAAAATCCCAAGTCACCCGTATATTTCAGAAGTCTGCGCTCGGTGGGCTATATTTTTGATCATCCGGATGAAATGTCATAGGCAGGCTCAATACTGCTGAAATAAGAAAAAATTTTGTTTTTGGACAATGCACAAATCCCCTGAAAAAATCGCAGGGGCGGGTTTAATACCAATTCGCTATTGAATTTATACAATAAGGTGCGTTATTTCCTCTGTGTTCTCTGCGGTTTTTTCTCTCTGTGTCCTCTGTGGGAAACCGAATCATAAGTATATTTTCAATGGAGAATTCCGCCCTGCAAAAAATAATCAGCAGATTTGCCCCTCTGCTTTTTTTCATCTGTCTGATATTTTCTGACTTTCTGCCCCGGTTTCCCGCACATACCATTCATATGTTTTCCGTATCCCTGTTTCCAGATCAGTCTGTGCTTGCCAGCCGGTATCTCTGATTCGGGAAATATCCAGCAGTTTCCGAGGGGTTCCATCAGGTTTGGACGAGTCCCATATGATTTCACCTGTATATCCCACCGCGCGGGCGGTAATTTCAGCCAAATCACGGATGGTCTGATCCACACCGGTTCCGATGTTCAGGAGAAAAGAGGAATATGGCATATCACGCGGCACAATCTCCTGATTCATCAGCCGGACGCAGGCATCAGCCAGATCATCGGCATAAAGAAACTCCCGCATAGGCGAGCCTGTTCCCCACAGAATCACTTTGGGAGAATCAGCAGAATCTTCCATAGCCTCCGGAAATCCGATGGCTTTGCGTATGTCCTCCGGAATGGGGCCGAAACGCTGTTCATCCCGGTTTACTGCATCCCAGTTTTTGGAAATAGCCAGTTTTGCCAGATGGAATTTGCGGATCAGCGCGGGCAGCACATGGGAACTTTGCAGATCGAAATTGTCATTGACACCGTAAAGATTGGTGGGCATGACAGGCATGAACTGTGTACCATGCTGACGGTTGTAAGACCAGCACATTTCAATGCCTGCGATTTTGGCAGTGGCATAGGGGGAATTGGTGGATTCCAAAGGCCCGGTCATGAGATATTCCTCTTTCATGGGCTGGGGACAGTCACGGGGATAAATGCAGGAACTTCCCAGAAAAAGAAGTTTTTTTACGCTGTGCCGGTATGCGGCATGAAGCACATGGGTCTGAATTGCCAGATTGGTATAAATGAAATCCGCGGGATAAATGCTGTTACCCAGAATTCCGCCCACCTTTGCAGCAGCAAGAAAAACATATTCCGGTTTTTCCTTTTCAAAAAACGCGTTCACAGAATACTGATCTGTCAAATCCAGTTCTCTGTGCGTTTTGCAGAGAATACGGTTATATCCCTTCTGCCCCAGTTTTCTGAAAATGGCCGATCCCACCAGTCCGCGATGCCCGGCCACATAGATTTTTGCATTTTTTTCCATATAAATACCTTTTGTTTTTGAAGGTCAGGTTTGTGTTTCCCACAGAGAACACAGAGAATAAAAGCCCACAGAGGACACAGAGAAAAAATACATTTTTCTTTATATTGCAGTTGTCATTGCAATCCAAAAAAACAAAAAATCTCTGTGTTCTCTGTGAAAACCTCTGTGTCCTCTGTGGGAAAGAACAAAACTTTTCCGGACAACTGCAACTGTACCTGATTACAGACTGTTCATACAGGCATTCCGGTGATATTCACTCTGCATGCTCAACGCCTCTTCAAACATCTCTTTATCTCTTTTGATCTGGAAATTCTGTATGCAGACAAATCACCATAAAAATTTTTTTTCAAATCATCATGCCTTCATAGTTTCCGCAATACCGGCATTATTTCGATATATTGTTTCATAATGATAAAACTGTAGCAGGTTTCAGAACAAAAATCAACGGATTTGACCCACTATCCGTTTTTTATATCACTGTCAGTTATCAGTCTGATGATTTGCCTGTCCATTCCTTACCCCGGTTTTCAAATGGTTTGTATGAAATGCTGAATTGTTAGGTGATTATGAAAATGAATGTCCCTGTTCAGTTCACAAAAATTGCAGCACAGGAAACCCGCAGACAGCAGATCTGTGAGCCTCAAAAACCTGATTTTTTGGAAAAATCAGGTTTTTACGCATACTGCGGCGCATAAAATTAAAGCTGGAAAAGCAGTAAGTAGGGTTCCATAAATTTTCGTGTATAAAGTTTTCAGGATGTCCGGATCGG
>CAZHPS010000061.1:0-20406 GCA_964534335.1 uncultured Desulfobacterales bacterium | reverse complement strand
GTTTTTCTGTGCGGAATTCAGATCTGAATCTGAACCTCTGCAAATGTTTCAGGTACTGGTATAAAATCTCTGTGTCCTCTGTGGGAAAGCAAAAGACAGAAAATCTTTCCCACAGAGCTCACAGAGAAAAAACCTTTTTGTTCTCTGTGAAACCTCTGTGTCCTCTGTGGGAAACAATGAAGGATTACCCCTTTTTCTTCCGCTGTACCTGCTCTTTGATCCATGCGACCCAGGGTTCAAGTCCCTGACCGGTTTTTGCTGACATTTCAAAAATCGGCATTCCCGGATGAACCTGAAGGATGTTGTTTACCGCAGCTTCCCGGTCATAGTCCAGATAGGGAAGCAGATCTATCTTGTTAAGGACTGCCGCATTGCATACCCGGAACATAAGCGGATATTTCAGAGGCTTGTCCTCTCCTTCTGCCACACTGAGAACCACAGCGCGGGCATCCTCTCCAATATCAAACTCTGCCGGACAGACCAGATTTCCCACATTTTCCACAATCAGCAGATCCACCGCATTCAGATCAATGCCCTCAGCAGCCTTTTCAATGACATGAGCAGCCAAGTGGCAGTCTCCGCCGAATTCACCGGTATTGACCTGCACCACAGGCACTCCGGTAACTGCCAGCCGGTCTGCATCATTGGATGTGCAGATATCGCCCACAATCACGGCAGTACGGATTTCCGGCATGAGACGGCTGATGGTTTTGACCAGCACTGTTGTCTTGCCGGAACCCGGAGAACTCATGACATTAAGGACAAAAACCCCTTTTTCCGCAAACCGGTTCCGGTTTTCCTCTGCCATTCTTTCGTTTACATCCAGTACCTTACGAACAACCCTGATTTCCATTTTCACCTTCCTGAAACTGATTTTTCTGCTTTATGACTGTGTTTATAATACGGTGAATCCGGGATTCTGTGCAAGGATAAAATTTTCTGTTGACAAAAATTTATGGTTTTCAAATTTTTTTTGCGGAATTCAGGATTCCTGCTTTCACGGGAAATATGCCATGCCTATGGAAACAGCATCAGAAAGAAAATTTCCGTCAGATATATTTTTTGACTGACATTCATCCGATATTTTCCGCATAGGAAACGGATTCCTCACAGCGGACATCCGGTGTAACCTGCTTTACAGATGTTTCCATGTACAATAAAATTTTTTAAAATACTTGTTTTGCGTGAGTTTGGCATAAACATCTGAATCTGTGAAATCAGATGTTTTTTATTCTCCTTTCGCAAATGGGACATTTGATTTTTATACCGATTCGCCATTGGTTTTATACAATGCGGAATGCAGATCCGGAGGAGTGCAAAAATTAAGCGGAGCGGTTTTTTGCACGCACAACTGCGGAAAAACTGACGGTATTGTATCAAATCAACAGAGAATTGGTATTACGCAGCTTCCTGAAAATCCCACTTAATCCTTTTTTGCAAAAGAGGGAAAACGGCTGTTTATGCCGAACTAAGGTTTTTTTGTTTTACAGATGATCAAAGACAATGTATAATTCCTTTTTTCTGAAACTGTGACTGATGAAGGGAATTTTCCAATAACCATCTGCCGCATCTTTCCGAATCATAACTTTTTATATGCAAAGGAGGAAAAAATGAACATCAGAAAATCCCATTTTTCAGGAACATGGTACCCGGACACAGCAGGAGCATGTGAAAAGGAAATCCGGCAGTTTCTCCGGGAAGGCAAAGCAGAGCACGCGGACAAAAATCTGTTTGGAGGCATTGTTCCCCATGCAGGATGGTATTTTTCCGGCAGCATTGCCTGCAATGTCATTCACGCGCTGACACGAGGAGAAAGTCCTGATACTGTGATTCTTTTCGGAATGCACCTGCATCAGGATTCTCCGCCCTGCATGATGCCCAAAGGCTCATGGGAAACCCCGTTCGGGCCTTTGCCTGTGCAGGAGGATCTGGCTGCGGAAGTGGAGAAAGCATTTTCCTTTCAAATCGAGACAAATACAAAGTTCCGGCAGGACAATACCATAGAACTTCAGCTTCCCTTTATGAAATATTTTTTTCCGGATGTGAAAATTCTTGCTCTGGGCGTGCCCCCGGCTGAGATTTCCCTGCAGATTGCCAAAAAAATTACGGAAATTGCATCCCGTATGAAACTTCGGCTTCGAATCATCGGTTCCACGGATTTGACCCATTACGGACACAATTACGGATTTGCCCCAAAGGGGGGCGGGCCTGAAGCTCTGAACTGGGTGCGCAGGGAAAATGACAGGAATTTCATTGACGCTGTTCTGTCCATGAATCCTTCACAGGTCATCCGGGAGGGGCTGAGCAGTCACAATGCCTGCTGTGCAGGAGCGGCAGCCGCTGCTTTGACAGCCGCAAAGGAAATGGGCGCTGTCAGGGCCGAATCCCTGGCCTATGCCACCAGTTATGACAGACATCCCGGAGACAGTTTTGTGGGATATGCGGGGATAGTGTTTGCATGATTCCACTGAAAACCTTTCACGGACTTTCTGAATCCAAAAAAGAGCGCATCACCCGTGCGGCTGTGGAGGAGTTCAGCGAAAAAGGATACGCACGCGCCAGCATCAACACCATTGTATCCCGTCTGGGCATTGCCAAAGGTTCTATTTTCCAGTATTTCGGGGATAAACGGGGACTGTTTCTTTTTGCCTTTGACACTGCAATGGAAAAGGTCAAAAATTACCTGCGGACAGTGCGGAATGAGACCGCAGATGAAAACATCTTCACCCGTCTGGAGGCCACTCTGATAGCAGGACTGCTTTTTCTGCAAAAACATCCCATGATTTACCGCCTTTATATCCGGACCATGTTTGAATCTGTGCGCTCTGATCCGGCTCCGGGTTTTGTACGCGCAGAAACTGAAACCGCGCTTGCCATTCTCCGGGAAGACAGTCTCCGCTATCTACGCTCCCTTATGGAGACTGCAAAGGCAAGAGGTGAAATCCGGGAGGATGCGGATTTGGATCATGCCTGTTTTATGATTGACGCGATTATGGATCGCTTTCTCCAGGCCCGTGTGATGCCCCATCTGGACGGCGGACTGGGCATTTCCCATTGCAGTGAGGACGAAGCCCGTGAATGGATATCCGGACTTATCCGAATGCTGCGCATGGGAATCGGAAAGGAACAGGCATGAACAGCCCCGTTCTCATCGCGGGGGCAGTGGCCGGAGAAGTGGAGGGAATCCGGCAGGTTCTTGAAAATCCTGTTTTTTCCACTATTGGCCGCAGGCATCTGCTTTCAGGATTTGTCAGTGGAAAAGCGGTTCAGATTCTTGTCACCGGCCCCGGAATGATCAATACTGCACAGGCCCTGACTGCGGTTATTGAACACTTCCGGCCCGGTATGATAATCCAGACCGGATGTGCAGGAGTTTTCAGGCAATCCGGACTGGAGATCGGAGATATTGGCATCGCTGTAGCAGAAATTGACGTACATCTGGGGCTGGAATCGCAGACCGGGGAAGTTCCGGAAGAACTGCCTTTTCCCCTGATGACACAGGGATCTGCTGAAATCCGCAATGTTTATCCTCTGAATGCGGAAAAAAGCAGGACAGCAGAAATTTTTGTGCAGAAAGTATTTGAAAAAGTCTGCCGGGTGAAAAAAGGCCCTTTTGTCACGGTATCCACCATCACCGCCTCTGACAGGAGAGCGGATATGCTGTACAGAAAGCATTCCCCTGTGATGGAAAATATGGAAGGAGCCGCGGCCGCGTATCTGGGACTTTTTTATGACATTCCCTTCATTGAAATCCGCGCAGCCAGCAATTATGCCGGAAAAAGGGACAGGGAAAACTGGAATCTGAAACTTGCCTTTGAACGCTGTGCGGCTGCGGTGCTTTCCCTTCTCCGGGCTCCGGGTGGGGTTTGCAAAAAATAACTTGAACATTTGTCTGATTTTCTGTATTCTTCAATTTGCTTTTCCCTGTGCAAATTGAATTAAGCAGGCAAACAAAAGTTTTTCGTGTATTCAAAAAATCGGATTTTTTAAAAAAAATCAGGTTTTTCTGAAAATTTTATGCCCGAAAATTTATGGAACCCTACTTTATAAAACCTGTATCAATGATTATAGTTATAAAGTGTATTTTATTAGACCTCCTGCAAAACTCAATTTTTGAAAAATTCGGATTAATAAAATCAGAGTATTGCAAACGTGATTTTCAGTTTTGCAGCAAGTCTATTGAATATCATTGAAATTTATGCTCCTGGCTGAACCAAAGCTGATACCCACAAAGAGATAAGAAAGATATATGAAACCAATCGTTGCAGTTGTAGGACGCCCCAATGTGGGCAAATCCACCTTTTTCAACCGGGTGACCAAAACCCGTGATGCACTGGTGGACAATTTTCCGGGTGTCACCCGTGACCGTCTGTACCGGGATGCAAAATGGGATGAGGCTGAATTCACCCTTGTGGATACAGGCGGATTTCTGGAAGATGATGATGACGCGTTTGCGCCCCATATCCGGGTGCAGATTACCCAGGCCATTGAAGAGGCTGATGCCATAATCCTTATGCTGGATGGCAAAGGCGGCATTTCCCCTTTTGACCGGGATATGATCCACATGCTCCGGGATATTCACAAACCTGTTTTCTATGCAGTCAACAAGATTGACGGTGCGGAACAGGAAATGCAGCTTTCCGATTTTTACAGTCTGGGACTGGATGCTGCTGAAATTTATGCAATTTCAGCAGAACATGGATATGGCATACCGGATTTTCTCGATGATTTGATCAAAATCCTGCCCCCGTCTGAACCGGATACTGCGGAGGAAATGATCCGAATTTCGGTGGTTGGCAGACCAAATGCAGGAAAATCCTCTCTTATCAACAGGATACTGGGTCAGAAACGGCTGGTGGTAAGCGAGGTTCCCGGTACAACGCGTGATGCTGTGGATGCAATCTGCACAGTGAACGGGAAAAAATACTGCATGGTGGATACAGCAGGCATCCGCAGAAAAGGCAAAGTATCCAGGAAAATTGAAAAATTTTCCGTCATCAAAGCACTCAAAAGCCTTGACCGCTGTGATGTGGCCCTGATTGTGATGGACGCGCAGGAAGGTGTCACCGAGCAGGACATTACCATCGCGGGTTATGCCCATGAGCGTGGATGCGGCTGCATTCTGCTGATCAACAAATGGGATCTGGTGGAAGAAAAGGATACGCGCACACTGAGAAAATATATCGATGAGGTGCGCGAGCATGCTCCGTTTCTGCATTTTGCCCCGGTTCTCACGGTTTCTGCCCTGACCGGCCAGCGCGTATCCAAAATATTCAATCAGGTGGAAACTGTGTATGCCCAGTACAGCACCCGGATTGGAACCGGCAAGCTGAACCAGATTATGACCGAAGCAGTAACACACAAGGAACCGCCCATGCACAACGGCAAACGCCTGAAATTCTATTATTCCACCCAGATTTCAGCCAAACCGCCCACCTTTGTCACTTTTGTCAATTATCCGGATGAGGTGCATTTTTCCTATCAGCGATATCTGATTAACCGGATTCGGGAAGGCGCGGGGCTCACCAGCACACCGGTCAAACTGATTCTCCGCCAGCGCACAGGCCGCATTGATTTTGGTGCCAGAAAAGAGAAATTTGACAAAGAAAAGAGCAAAGACAGAAAAGGGAAAAAGGGAAAAAACTAAGTTACGGAAAAATCAGTGTGCATCTGATACAAAACCCCGTGGAGAATAGCAAATCCCAGTTTTTCCTGCTGATTAAAGCAAAAAAATCCGAAAAATATGATTTGCCATGATCTGCGGTCATATTCATCACAGAAATCACAGTTCAGACAATCCCCTGTCCTGAACTGTGAATCATATGATTAAGTAAGACTTTTGTTGGCCTGCTTATCCGCAAATTCCTCGGCTTTCGCTTCAGGATATTGACGGCCATGTTCTCCTCTCTGCTCATTTTCAGACCTTCCGGAATATGCGTACTGCCTGGGATTTTAAATTTCAGGGGATGATGTGCGTATCAATACCGATACTTAAAATATTTTGGTAATTCTGCCGGGCGGATTTTAACCGCAGAGTAACACAGAGTTTCCGCAGAGTGACACAGAGTTTTTCTGTGCGGAATTCAGATATGAATCTGAACCTCTGCAAATGTTTCAAGTAATGGTAAATCTTATAGACTTTTTTATGCTTTTTTGATACAGGGTGCATCCATATCTGAAACACGCGATGTTCGCCTGTTTCAGACAGGGATCGGGAAAATAACTGCAAGGGTCACAGGTATAAACATAGCCATCATAACCTGGCTGAAGTGGCCGCAGTTGTTTTCTTAAATTCAGCAGATCATTTACACATTTATCAGGGAGGTAAAAATGAAAAAAGTATGTTTGTTCACACTGGCATTGGTATGTCTGGCAACTGCCGTTTACGGCGAAGTTCTTGAGATGACGCTGGACTATTATCCGCCCTTTGAGTATGAGGAAAACGGGGAAACCAAAGGGATTGGAACCGATGTGGTGAAGGCAGTGCTGAAGGAAGCCGGAATGGAAGCCAAATTTACCCAGTATCCCTTTGCCAGGGCATACAAAATGGTGACAGAGGGAAAAGAGCCTGTTTTTTATTATTCCCTGGTCAGGACACCGGAACGGGAGTCACTTGTTCACTGGGTGGGCGTTGTTACATCAGCCGAACAGATGATTATGGCCCGGAAAGACAAAAATATCCGGATTGAAAAAATCGAAGACCTGAAAGACAAGACTGTGGGAACGGTGATTGATGATGTGATTGACCAGTACCTGCGGAAACATGAGGCCAGTCTGAACCTGAAACTGGATCGGGTGGCAGATTATGAACCGAATGTGAACAAACTCATGAAAGGCAGATTTGATATGATTGGAATCAATCAGTTTGTCTGCTTTTATCTGCTTGAAAAACTGGGATACAGCAAAGAGGATGTCAGTACCGTTTATGTGATTGATGATCTGAAAAAGGATTTTTATCTGGCTGCAAACAAAAATGTGCCTGATGATGTTGTCAAAAAACTCCAGGCAGCATTTGCCACTGTTCATGGCAGCGGAACCTATCAGAAAATTGTGGATGAGTATTTCGGAAAACCGGAACCACCGGTAAAACAGTAATACTGAATTCTTAAAAAGGTTTCAGCATTAAACCCTGAGGGTTTTGAAAACCCTCAGGGTTTTTGGATAATTTTGTCCCTGTTTATAACCTGAAAAATATACTATATCATTACGCAGAAGATTTGATGGTACAGCCACGAATTGCACGAATGACACGAACTGCATGAATTATGGTTTGTGCATCCGTGCAGATTCGTTTTATTCGCGGCTTTTTGAACTGTAAACATTTTTATAAACTCTGCTGAGGCAAACCTTTCGAATGCGGTATTTTACAACCGAAATGTTTCAAGTAATGGTATATTTTCGATAGTGGGTCAAATCGGCTGATAATGTCATCCATTCCGGGATTCTGATTTGTTTTTTATCTTTTTCTGTAATAATGTCAATCCTTTCAGATTTTTTCACGGCCCGGCATCAGGGGCAGATCAACGGAACTGCCTGTTTATTTTTCAGATTTGATATAAAAATACCATTATTGGTGAAAGAAAGGTCAAAAAAACATGAGCGAAAAATCCCGCACCATGTTTCGTATGAACAGTATTCAGATGAAACTTGGCTCCATTCTGATTCTCACAGTCACCTTCATCCTCGGCGCATACGGCGTGTTTGATTATTATGCGTCCAAAACAGGAATGGAGAATGATTTGAAGGAATTCAGTGAATTTATTGCGGATCAGCAGGCAAACGGCCTGAAAGAACCTCTTTGGCATGTGTCTTCGGATATTATTGAGGGACTTATTCATTCGGCAATGCTTGAAAAACGGATGCATGCCATAACTGTCCGGGATGAGGACGGTAACACCTATGGAAGAACAAGAGATGAAAAATGGAATATCATCAAAACCGGGGCTGAGATGCCCGCAGACTGTCTGGTGAAAACCAGGGAAATCCTAAAAGACGGTAAGCGGCTGGGGAATATTGAAATATTTCTGACCTATAAATTTATGCGGGAAAAACTTGCGGATTCCCTTATCAGGATGCTGATTACATTCTTTATCCTGAATATATCCATTTTCTGTATACTTCTCCTCAGCATCCGCATCAGTCTTATTTCTCCGATCCGGCGGATTGTTGATCAGTTGAGAAGCGTATCCGAAGGCCATTTGCCTGAACATGCGGAAAACATGCACCCGGATTTGCAGCGCAAGGATGAAATCGGAACCATGACACGGGATCTCCATGCAATGATTGCCCGGATACGGGATGTTCTGAAAGAAACAGACAGTCTGATTCTGGCTGTGCAGGAAGGCAGGCTGGATATCAGGGGCAGTGAAAAGGCATTTTCCGGTGTATGGGCTGATCTGGTGGCCGGTATCAACAATGTGATTGACGCGTTTGCCGCGCCCATTACCAAAACCGCTGAAACCATTGAATGCCTGTCCAACAGCGAGATTCCGGAAAAAATTACCCAGGAATACAAGGGAGATTTCAACCGCATCAAAAGCAATCTGAACCGGCTTACTGATGACATCCGGAATGTTCTCAATGAACTCAGGGGACTGAGTCAGGCTGTGTCTGAAGGCAGGCTGGATGTACGCGGAAACACAGAGGCTTTTGCCGGCGGCTGGAAAGAGGTTGTGGCGGGTATCAATCTTCTGACAGAAAGTTTTGTAAAACCAATAGATACCATGTCTGCATGTATGGACCGGATTGCAAAAGGCGAAATTCCCGAAGAGATTGCAGAAGAATACAAAGGGGATTTCAGCAGGATAAAAAACAGTGTCAATCTGATGATTGCCAACCTGAAAAAAACAGTGGGAGTGGCAGAGAAGATTGCACAGGGAGATCTGAATTTCCGGGTGGAGGCACTTTCGGAAAAGGATATGCTGGGAAAGTCTCTGACACAGATGGTCATGACTTTGAAAATCATTGTGAAAAGTATCAACAGTCTGACAGATGCGGCTATGGAGGGAAAACTGGATGTGCGCGGGGATGCGGAAAAATTTCAGGGCGAATATGCAAGGATTATACAGGGTGTCAATGACACTTTGGATGCAGTTGTCGGCCCTCTGAAAATGACAGCCGGATATGTGGATCAGATTTCCAAAGGACATCTGCCGGAAAAAATCAGGGAGGAATACAAAGGGGATTTCATTGAAATCCGCAGCAATCTCAATGCCATGATTGGAAATCTCACCCGTTTTGCCACAGATGTGCAGAAAACCGCAGGCCAGGTGGCCGGAGGCAGTGAGGAGGTGAGTACCGGTGCTGAACAGGTTTCCAGCGGGACATCCCAGCAGGCCGCAAGTATTGAGCAGATATCAGCCTCTATGGAGGAGATGAGTTCAATGGTAAGCCAGAATGCGGACAATGCCCGGCAGACAGCAGCGATTGCAGGAGATGCAGCGCGTCATACACAGGAAGGCCGCAAAGCTGTTGAGGAAACCGTAAAGGCCATGAAAAGCATTTCCGAGAAAATCCTGGTGGTCGAGGATATTGCCCGGCAGACCAATATGCTGGCTTTAAACGCAGCCATTGAGGCAGCGCGTGCCGGAGATCACGGAAAAGGATTTGCAGTGGTTGCTGCCGAGGTGCGCAAACTGGCGGAAAAAAGCCAGAAATCAGCAAAGGCCATCAACACCCTTTCTGTTGCAAATCTGGAAATATCGGAAAAAGCAGGAAAAATAATGGAGGATATGTTTGCCGGGATTCAGAAAACAGCGGATCTGGTGCAGGAAATCAGCGCGTCCAGTGCGGAGCAGGCAGGGGGCATTGTGCAGGTGAACAAAGCCATTCAGCAGCTCGATCAGATTATCCAGCACAATGCCGCGTCCGCCGAGGAAATGGCTTCTGCCAGCCGGGATCTGGCAGGTCAGGCAGAATATCTGCTCCGCACAGCCTCTTTCTTTAAAATAGCAGAAAATCATCAGCGGGGGATAGATGATCTGCATAAATATGAGCAGTATGGCAAAGCCGGAACAGATGAGATAAAACGCCCGTCAAAACCATTGAAATCAGAAAAAACAGATTCAGAACAGTATGTGCATAAGGGAAAAGAGTCCGGAGAAAAGTCCAATGGAAAATCTGCAAAGAACAAAACAGGTGATACCTTCATTTATCTGGATTCACATTATGAAGAAGCGGGCGGGGATTTTGAGCAGTATTAGACAGGAAATGAATCTGTGCGTTGCAAAAACCGGATTTTTCCAAAAAAATCCGGTTTTTCTCTACAGTTTAAATGCTCTGTCAGAGTTGAATCTGTGAGTTGAAAAAACCGGATTTTTCCAAAAAATCCGGTTTTTCTGTACAGTTTAATACCAATTCTCCATTGAAAATATACTTATGATTCAGTTTCCCACAGAGGACACAGAGAGAAAAAAACCACAGAGAACACAGAGGAAATAATTCACCTTATTGTATAAATTCAATAGCGAATCGGTATAACTCATAAAATCATACCAATTCGCCATTGGTTTTATACAATGCGAAATGCAAATCCGGAGGAGTGCAAAAATTAAGCGGAGCGGTTTTCTGCACACGCGCAGCAGCGGAAAAACTGATAATTTGATCTCAAAGTTGACAAAGCACTGCCTATTTGCTCACAGCGGCATATACCCCGCCCCAGTTGGCATCAGGCGGATTTTCCCGGAAATTTTTGCAACGGGCAAGCATGGTTTTGCTGGGGCCGTCATCGGATCTCAGTTTCAGGGCATTTTCAAAATATTCAATTGCTTTATCCCAGTTCATTTCCCGGTAGGCTGCAAGGCCATCGGCATAAAGTGCCAGTAATTTTTTCAGGTTTTCATCTGCATCTTCCGGATATCCCACCACTTCATACACTTTCACGGCCTCTTTTTTTCCCACAAGACTGACCAGATCCAGTTCCCTGGTCATAATTTCATCCCCTGCCTCTTTGCATGTCGCATGACTGATAAGCATGTAAACACCGTAAACCTTGTTCATTCCCTCCAGCCGGGCCGCAGTATTGACTGTATCCCCGATCATGGTGTAATCCATGCGGTTTTTTGATCCCATATTTCCCACCACAGCCATACCTGTATTCATGCCGATGCGCATCTTCATTTCCGGTCTCTGCTCCTCTCTCCATTTTTTCCTGAGATCAGCAAGGCGTTTCTGCATATCAATGCTGGTTTTGCACGCCACTTTTGCATGGTTTTCCATCTGATTTGGCGCTCCGAAAAATGCGATGATGGCATCACCTTCAAATTTGTCCACAGTACCTTCATATTTCAGAATGATGTCTGTCATTTCCGTGAGAAATTCATTGAGCAGATCCCGTATTTCCGAGGGTGTGAGTTTTTCCGAAATGCTGGTAAAGCCCTGCACATCTGAAAAAAATGCCGTGATATACCGCTCTTCCCCTCCCAGTTCCAGATTTTCCGGGGATTCTATCAGCTTTTTCACTACAGAAGGAGCCAGATACTGGGAAAAAGCATGTCTGATAAATCTTTTCTGCCGGGATTCCCTGAAAAAATGGTATACGGTTATACTGATGTGCAATACCAGCATGACCAAAAGGGGATAAATCAGCGTGATAATCAGACCCTGGACGGAAAACAGGTACTGGGCCAGCAGAATGTAGCCGGAAAACAGAATGAAAACAGCAGCAGTTCCCGCTGTTACTCCTGTTCTGGGCAGCAGTATTCCCAGAAGAAGTCCGGAAAACACGATTCCTGCAATATCAAACAGAAAAATCCAGTCCGGTTTTTTCAGAAAATCCTTTGACAGAATATTGTCCACCACATTGGCATGAATTTCAAGTCCCGGAAACACATTGTCAAAAGGCACCACCCGCATGTCGTATATGCCAATGGCTGTAACGCCGACCATAACGATTTTGTCCCGGAACATTTCAGAGGGAACACGGTTATGCAGAATGTCGCTTACGGAAATATGCGGGAATGAGCCTTCTTCCCCCCTGTAATTGATAAACATTTTTCCTTCGCTGTCTGTGGGAATGGATGTACTGCCGATTCGGACCGAGCGGACACCGCTGCTGTCAATCTGTATTCCTGCCGGAGCATCCATCCATGCACCTGCGGTCATCAGAGACAAAGGTGCGAAGAAATTATCCCTGAATCTGATGACAAGGGGGATAAACCGAATCACGCCATCCAGATCCGGTTCCATGTTGAAGTGACCGGAATAGTTTGAAGCATCGGAAATAATTTTGATATTGGACTGGGGCACAATGCCTTCCAGCAGATGACCCGCCTGAAAATCAGCGGATATTTTTTTGATTTTGTATTCTGATCCTGCAATATTTTCCTGATGAAGCATCAGATTTTCTTCTGCGGGATATTCCGAAGGGGAAAGCCCGGTATGGAAAAAATATCCCAGAACGGTTTTTGCCTTTGCATTCCGGATGGCAGACGCGAGAATCTGATCCTGATTGGCCTCTTTTTTCAGGTTTTCCAGATAGTTTTCCATTTCAGGCAAAACATCGCCTGAGGATTTCATCTTCTGCTCCACTTTTTCAAGTGTCTGGATGATGTTCTGATCGCTTTTGTCCGGTTCCAGGAAACCGATGTCAAATGCTATCACCTTTGCACCCGCCTCCGACAGCCGGGTAATCAGATCGGCAAATTTGGATCTGGGCCAGACCCATTTGCCTTCTTCACTGATACTTTTTTCATCAACAACAGCCAGGACAATATTGCCGCCGGGGGTTTTCTTCCCCCGGAAATGAAATCGGAGATCAAGGGTTTCCAGTTCAATGCGGTGCAGAAAGGGAATCTGCAGCAGAAAAAGGGAAACAGCAGCAGTAATGACGATGATGGAAATTGCCAGCGGATGGATTGTCAGTTTTTTTTTCATATGCAGCCTCCGGATATCTGGGGGTTTAATACTGATTCGCCATTGGCCTGATCCGGAGGAGTGCAAAATTAGGTAAAGCGGTTTTTTGCACACATATACCATTACTCAGAAGATTTGACAGCATAGCCACGAATGACACGAATCTGCACGAATTGCACAAAACATAATTCGTGCAATTCGTGGCTGCACCATCAAATGTTCTAAGTAATGGTATACACCTGATCCAGAGGAATGCAAAAATTAGGCAAAGCGGTTTTTTGCACAGACAACATATCGGAAAAACTTACAATATTGGATCAAACCAATGGCAAATCAGTATAAGAGCGGTATTTACAATTTCAGTAACCTTTGCGTTTTGGTGGCAGACTGAAAAAAGCCGGGGCAAGTTCTTTTTGAGGAGAGAATCATTGCTCCAGCAGCATTTTTTTGTATTTTTCCCTGGCAGAATCCACCAGAGAACGGTACTGAGATTTATCTTTGTATTTCCGGATAAAATCTTCCAAAGTTTTCAGTTCCGGATGGCTGAGAATTGCGTCCAGTTCCCTGCGGACAGCGGAAGAATCGCTGCCCCGGATTTCATCTGTCTGAGATGATTTTTTTTCCTGCTCTGAGACAGTGTTTTCCTCTTTATCCTGCTGCGGAACATTGGATTTTTTCGGAAATATGACATTTTTTTGGGGAATTTTGGAAGATGACGGAGAATCTGACGCTGCCATTTCAGCGGCTTTGTCCAGATACTGCCCCAGTTTGGGTATATTTACAGGGAGTTGTCGGGTATATTTTTTGCTGATCCAGCCCCGGTCAGTCCGTATCCATTCCGCATTTTCCTCCAGAGCACAGAACCTATCCCCGCGATGGCAGATTCCCACCTGCGGAGCTGAGACAGAACCGCTGTTCCGGATATTCAGCGAATCCGCTGTTATCTGATAGCAATTCTTTCCCATATCTGCATACTTTTTGATGAATGCCCGCAGCCTGTCATGATCCGGAGGATCGCCTATACGGCTGAAATCCTTCTGCACCATTGCTTCAAAAACAGCTTCCGCAGCAGTGGCATAATATCCTTTGGGAAACTGTGAAAAATATGCTTCAAAATCCGAAACCCGCGTTTTTTCCCCTGAGTTGAGGATGTTTTGGTACAGACGGTATTCTGATGCCAGATCAGTAAACCGCTTTTTTTTGTTCCCATTTTCCGCAGAAATTTCATACGCATTGAAAACCGCCCCTTTTTCCAGCAGCAGTCTGAAGGAATCAAATTTTTCCATTTCATATGCGTAAGTAATGGCGGTTTTTCCATTGCCGTCCTTTTCTTCAATATCTGCGCCCTCTTCCATGAGCCGGGCAATGATTTCAGTCTGATCATCATGCACTGCCCGGATCAGTGGCGTCATATCCTTTTCATCAGCGTCAGAAACCTCTCCCTTTGGTGTGAGTGCAACATCATTTTCCGCATAGGGGGTATCGGGAGTCTCATGCAGAGTGGCACATCCGGTGTACAGAATACAGCATACTGTAATTAAAATAAAAAACCTGATTGCAGACATTTTTTTCACCATTTGCAGATTAGTTTTTATATACCATTACCTGAAACATTCTGGTTGTAAAATACCGCATTCGAAAGCCCTGCCTCAGCAGAGTTTATAAACTGTTTACAGTTTAAACAGCCACGAATAACACGAATCTGCACGAATGCACAAACCATATTCCGGAGTGCAAAAATTAAGCGGAGCGGTTTTTTGCATATATACCATTACTTGAAACATTTGCAGAGGTTCAGATTCATATCTGAATTCCGCACAGAAAAACTCTGTGTTACTCTGCGGAAACTCTGTGTTACTCTGCGGTTAAAATCCGCCCGGCAGAATTACCAAAATGTTTTAAGTATCGGTATATACACAAACCATAATTCGTGTCATTCGTGCAATTTGTGGCAAATGATTCCGGAGTGCAAAAATTAAGCGGAGCGGTTTTTTGCATATATACACAAACCATAATTCGTGTCATTCGTGCAATTCGTGGCAAATCTTCTGCGTAATATTCAAAAAATCCAGTTTTGCGGAGCGGTTTTTTGCATATATATACAAACCATAATTCATGTAATTCGTGTCATTCGTGCAATTCGTGGCAAATCTTCTGAGTAATATTCAAAAAACCGGATTTTTCCGAAAAATCCGGTTTTTCCGAAAATTCTATGCCCGAAAATTTATGGAACCTTACTTATCAGCAGTTGAAAACTGCCGGTTGATTTTTGCACAGGCATCATTCTTCCCACTGAGATGCATGAAATAGTTCACGTCCGTATTCCGGCTGAGAAAATATCTCCGTGTAAATGGGTTGTATTGCAGTCCGGCTGTATCTGTGACAGACAAATCAGCATCCGCAGCCCAGTCCGCAAGTTCCGCAGGTTTGATGAATTTTGCATGGCAATGGGTTCCGGCAGGAAGCAGGCGCAGTATGTATTCCGCACCGATGATTGCAAAAACAAAGGATTTCAGGTTGCGGTTCAAAGTGGCAAAAATGACATGGCCTCCGGGTTTGAGCAGCGTTTTGCACGCGTGAACAACAGACTGTGGCTGAGGCACATGCTCCAGCATTTCCATGCAGGTTATTACATCAAAACTTTCCGGTTTTTCGGCTGCCATTTCCTCCACAGTGGCCTGCAGATATTTGATTTCATATCCGCTGATTTGCAGATGTTCCTGTGCTGCACTCAGGGCTTCCTCTCCCATGTCAATTCCCGTGACATATGCTCCTGCTGCTGCAAGGGATTCACTGAGAATCCCGCCGCCGCAGCCCGCATCCAGCACGGAACAGCCTTTTACATTCACACAGCTTTGGATGTATTCCATCCGCAGCGGATTGATGTCATGCAGGGGTTTGCATTCCCCGTTTCTGTCCCACCAACTGCTCGCAATCTTTCCGAATTTGCGGATTTCCCTGCTGTCAACATTGCTATGATAGTGTGTCATTGTGTTTCCGAATCTCTGAATCTGACTGTAATATTTTCTATACTGTGTCAAATCGGCTGATAATGTCATCCCTTTCGGGATTCCGGTTTGTTTTTTTCAAATTTTTCTATAATAATTTCAATCCTTGCGGATTTTTTCAACACTGGTGTCTGCGTAATGGTATAAACTAAATTGCTTATGCCGCAGGGGTTTCGGGCAGAAAAATTGTACAGGTTATTTTGTTACAATCCTTTATGACCGGATTATGGCATTTTCCATGATTGCAGTTCTATGATATTCCCTTCCGGATCATAAACATAGGCAAACGTCAGTATTCCCACGCCACTGACTTCCTGCGTAACAACTTCTCCCACCGGGCTTCCGCCGGATTCCAAAACTTTGCGGAACATTCCGGTCACATCATCCACCCGGAAGGCAATATGCCGCAATCCTTTGCGGTTGGCAAGGGATTTTTCCTTTTCCTGCATTTCTGTGTATTCAAAAATTTCCAGAGTAGGCCCGTCATCTCCGTATCCGGGAAGAAGCAGATGCGCTCCTTTCAGTTCTGCGTT
Source organism: uncultured Desulfobacterales bacterium (assembly GCA_964534335.1). Classification (GTDB taxonomy): domain Bacteria; phylum Desulfobacterota; class Desulfobacteria; order Desulfobacterales; family Desulfococcaceae; genus JAABRU01. The sequence continues at coordinate 4,013 of CAZHPS010000061.1, read as the reverse complement.
TTCCACGCCCGATGCCTTTGACAGCCACTCCCCTTTCAGATTCCGGGGCGGCGGTTTCAGTCTGCACCCGAAAACGCTGATATAAAAATCAGCCAGTTCCTGCCAGTCATGTGCAATGATATTGGTGTGAACGTAGCGGATCATTTTGTCTCCTTTATGATGTTCTAATTTAAATAGTTATATTTGTAGGTCGGATTAGCGTAAGCGTAATCCGACACGGTGATTTTGATAATACAAAAAATAAAGTGGTTATGCAGTAGTGCTTCATTTCATTTTAATTTATGGGTATCTCTCTGATGAATACCGGGTGTCGGATTACGCTTACGCTAATCCGACCTACGATTTTAAATGTCGGATTACGCTGACGCTAATCCGACCTACAATTTTAAGGGTGTCGGATTACGCTTACGCTAATCCGACCTACGATTTTAAGTGAAATGATGATAAACATACATAATTTAACGCTGACTGTCAAGAGAACCTCCGGGAAAGCAGGTACTCCCGATTTTTTTACCAACTCCTTTTCCTGTCATGATGAATTGACAAAGACAATTCCGGTGTGATAATCTTTGTCATACTGGAGGAAATATCCATGCAGATATTTATCAGCTATTCGCCGGAAGACAAAGAGACAGCACTCAGGCTTTACCATGATCTGAAACAGCATAATCTGAAACCCTGGCTGGATCAGGAGGATCTGCTTCCGGGGCAGAACTGGAAAAGCGGAATCAGGCAGGCCATAAAAGAAAGTGCCTATTTTCTGACCCTGATTTCTGCCAGGTCTGTTTCTGAAAAAGGATTTGTTCAGAAAGAGCAGAGGATTGCATTGGAAGTGCTTGATGAACTGCCCCCGGACAAAATTTTCATTATTCCGGTTTCGGTTGATGGGAGCAAACCTGCTTTTGAAAGAATGACAGAGCTGCATCCGGTGAATCTTTTTCCCTCTTATGAAAAAGGACTGGAAAAAATTCTGAAATTTGTCTGTAAGGCAAAATCCGGTCATGCAGAATCACCAAAGGGGAAAAATTCTGACAGCATGAAAAAAGATGCAGCAAAATCGGTTTCTGAGAGCAGCAATATGGTCAATATCGGCAAAGATGCGGCAAAAAATGTGATTGTGTCCGGCAATGGCAATATTATACATGTTTCCCCATACGATAATGATACGTCCGTCCAGATGCACAATCCTGCAAAATCCGAACAGGCAGACAAAGCCGAAAACAATTCTCCAAAATTTCAGACACTTTCTCCCATGCGCTATGCGTGGATCAGCCTTGCCGCGTTTGTGCCGGGACTGATTCTGCTCTCTGTTTTTGTGAACAAAGCCGCTGATCCCAATGTCAGTCACCGCGTGTTTTATGTGCTGCTGATTCCTGCGGGACTTTGCACTGCGGCCTTTCTGTTCGGAGCCATGCGCTCTTATGCGGTTTACAGCGGAAAAGTGCTGAACGGAATGCTGGAAATCGGGGGCCCGGCTGTAATTGCCATTTTGACAGTCATCGGCGGATTTCTTCTGGTTCCTGATACCAAACCTTTTGATATGACGGTATTTGTTCACGGATCAAAGGGACAGCAGGATGCGGTAATCAGAAACAAAGGAATGGTGACAATGGATCTGGACGGAAACCGCAGATCCGAATCCATTGGGGAAAAGGGCCAGGCCTATTTTTCCGGCATACCGGCCGGTTTCATAAATCAGGAAGTGCTGATAAGCGTGGAGGCCGAAGGTTTTGAAACAGCAAAACCCGGCAAAACGGTTCTGAAACCCGGCAGCATTTACGTGGAAGTGAAACCTGATGGCCGTCTGGGAAAAATTTCCGGAACAGTGCGGGATGGCAACGAAAAACCTCTGCCGGGTGTCACCCTCAGCATTGGGAAAGTGCAAACCGTGAGTGATGCAAGCGGCTGGTTTGAAATGGAAATTCCGGTTGAAATGCAGAAGGAAAAGCACAGTCTTTCAGCTTTTCTCAAGGGATTTCGTTTGTGGAAGGCAACAGTTTATCCGGCAACGGGTCAGCCAGTGGAAATTGTTTTGGAAAAAGAGTAGGTCGGATTAGGCCGAAAGGCCGTAATCCGACATTCTTCCGATATGGTGTCGGATTACGCTATCGCTAATCCGACCTACGAAAACTAATCCGACCTACGAAAACTGAAAAAAAACCTGCCCTGAAATACAGTTTCTACCCCATTGATTTTTGTATAATCTTCTGGCATACAGATGTCAAAGAGCCACATATAATTGTTTTGGAAAAAGAGTAGGTCGGATTAGGCCGAAAGGCCGTAATCCGACATTCTTCCGATATGGTGTCGGATTACGCTATCGCTAATCCGACCTACGAAAACTAATCCGACCTACGAAAACTGAAAAAAAACCTGCCCTGAAATACAGTTTCTACCCCATTGATTTTTGTATAATCTTCTGGCATCCAGATGTCAAAGAGCCACATATAGGCATGATTTCCATAACACGGCGGGAGTATCATCCCTTAGGTTGATGCGTATGAACCTAAACAGCCTGCCCTTTTCTGAACGTGTCAATGCCATTAAGATAAAGGATCGTAATTCATGAAAAAAATCATCCGCTTTTTGATGTGCGTCTGTGTGTGCTGGCTGGTTCCGGCATATGCTTTTGCGGAAAACCATACCCTGAGCGGTCAGATTGTGCTGCAAAACAGCGGAGGAGAACCATTGGCCGGGGTTCAGGTGGCTGCCAAAGGTGCAAATCCCGCGACATCGGACAGCATGGGGCAGTTTGAACTGAAATTTGCAGCCAGAAAAGCCGGAGACCGGGTGCGTCTGACCCTGAAAAAAGAAGGTTTTGAGGTGGTCAACCGCAAAGAACTGGAGCAGGTCATCCGCACAGATGAAAATGAAATTGTGGTCATTGTCATGTGCAGGGCCGGGGAACGGGACAGGCACGCGATGCTGTATTATGAAATTGCAGAGAAAAACATTCAGGCAGGCTATGAAAACGAACTGAAAAAGATTAACGATAATTATGAAAACACGGTGAAAGAAAAGAATGCGGAGATGGAAAAACTGAAAATCCAGAGAGATGCCGCGCTGGCACAGGCAAGGGATTTGGCGGAAAAATTTGCAGAAGTGAATCTGGATGAAGCATCGGAAATGTACAGACAGGCATTTGCGCTTTTCCAATCCGGCAGGGTGGAAGAAGCCCGGAAGGTGCTGGATGATGCCAAAATGGATCAGGCTTTGGCAGCAGCGAAAAAGCAGAAAGAGGAAGCGGAAAAGGCCATTCAGCAGAGCATAGAAAATTACATGCTCAAAGCCCGGCTGTGCATTATCGGGTTTCAGTTTGCAGAAGCGGAAAAGAATTTTCAGAAAGCAGTGGACGCTGATCCGGAGAATTTGGAAAACACCTTTGATTTTGCCTATTATCTTGCAGAACAGAATCAGCACTTAAAAGCTGTTCCTTTGTATGAAAAAGCCCTTGCCCTTGCGGAAAAGCAGAAAGATGAGGGAAAGATTGCCACAGTGCTGAACAATCTGGGGATTTTGTACAAAGACAAAAATGACTATGGCGCAGCGGAAAAGTCTTATCTGCGGGCTTTGGAAATCAGGGAAAAAATGGCTTTGTCCAATCCGGATACGTATCTCCCGGATGTGGCTAGGACACAGAACAATCTGGGGGCATTTTATTACAGCAAAAATGACTATGCCGCAGCGGAAAAGTCTTTGCTGCGGGCTTTGGAAATCAGGGAAAAAATGGCTTTGTCCAATCCGGATACCTACCTGCCGGATGTGGCTGTAACACAGAACAATATGGGTGTTTTTTACAAAGACAAAAATGATTATGCCGCAGCGGAAAAGTCTTTTCTGCGGGCTTTGGAAATTTATGAAAAATTGGCCCTGTCCAATCCGGACACCTACCTGCCGGATGTGGCCAGAACACAGAACAATCTGGGGGCATTCTACTACAGCAAAAATGACTATGCGTCAGCGGAAAAGGCTTATCTGCGGGCTTTGGAAATCAGGGAAAAACTGGCTTTGTC
>CAZHPS010000060.1:0-20465 GCA_964534335.1 uncultured Desulfobacterales bacterium | reverse complement strand
GTGCAAAAATTAAGCGGAGCGGTTTTTTGCACACGCGCAACTGCGGAAAAACTGATAATATTGTATAAAACCAATAGCGAATTGGTATTATACTCCGGATCGGATCACTGCGGAAAATGCTTTGGGGATTTTTATAATAATTTCAGTAACACATGAGTCTGGAGTAGGACAGGCCATAGAACCTGCCACGCGGTTGATTAGCGCTGCAATCCCTGCTGATTTTGCAATATCCATGCCCGATGCAATCAGGGCTGAAACAATTCCGGTCAGGGTGTCTCCTGTGCCGCCAATGGCTTCCAATGCCTCTGTATGAGGCGAATCAATGATTTCGAGAATTCTGCCTGCCTGAACAATATAATCATTCTGCCCTTTGACCAGCATATATTTTGCAGCATTGTCATGGCGGTAGGCACGGGAAATAAGTTGTGGAGCCTGATTTTCCTCATGCAGAATAAAACCTCTGGTATAAAAGGGATGGGGCGCTGCTTCATCGGCAAGAAAGGCCAGTTCTCCCACATCAGGCGTGAAAAGATCATATTCCGGAGCCTGACCGCTCATTTTGGCCGCATACATGAAACCCGCATCTGCAATCAGCACCGGTTTTTCCGGCATTTTCTGAATGGCAAACAAAACCCGGTTATGCCAGTCTGCATCCGGCTGCAGATAATGGAAAACAAGGGTATGCAGTTTAAAATTATGGATATTTTTTTCCAGATACGCGTAAAGCTCCCGGCTTCCCTGTCCCAGTCCCGTATCTCCGACCAGAAAGGCAAAGGGCGGTTCCGTCTTCAGCATTTCACAGGTTTTCACTGCTGCCGCCGCGAGCGCGGGTGTTCCCCGATTGATGGGTACAAGATAATCGCGGATACAAAGCTGATTGCCGGTAACAGACATCGGGCCGCAGACCAGGGGAAAGTCTTTGTCCGGAACAGTTCCTGCAATACCTAACATTGACGTTTCATCTCCTCATATGCCAGTTGCAGTGCATAACCGCAAAGCGTATGCCCGATATCCGCAGGCGCAGGCGTGTCAGACAGCTTTTTTCCCACCATCTGCGATGCCAGATACGGCACATCCGGACATCCGCCGCCGGATATGTTGACAATCATGCCTGTCTGCTTTTCCACAGTGAGTTTCATGTTTGCAGCCCGCACCATCAGCCAGTCCCCAAAATCTTTGATCTGAAAAATATTTACAGGTTCCAGCAAAGGGCCGGAGACCGGAACCATCTGCAAAGGCCGGTTTCCGGCATCTTCCAGTTTTTTGAGGATATGCAGGGATTCCATGAGAGGAATTTCTATCACCAGATCGCATCCGGTACGGATTTCAGGCGGAGGCCCCATGACTTTGACAGACCATCCCTGCTCTTTGAGAAGTTTTTCCGCGCGGATGACCTCTGTGGTGTTTTCAAACACCAGAAAACCCCTGCCCTGTTGATCAGGAGCAGGAGAAGGGGTTTTTTGTCTGAACAGACTGAAAAAAGACAAATTCATTTGATTTACTTTCAACTTTTGTACGGATAAAGATCAAACTGCCTGACAGTCACAGTTTTAACCACAGAGGAACACAGAGTTTTCCGCAGAGTCACACAGAGGATTTTACTCAAAAAAACTCTGCGTGACTCTGTGCAGAACTCTGTGTCACTCTGCGGTTAAAGACAGGATTTCAGCAAAACACATTCGTGCCTTTTCGTGTGTTTCGTGGTTTTAAAAGCAATTGGAAATCAGGTTTTTGTGAGTGTCAGATGAAATTCCTGATTCAGCTCCTGCACGTTGCTGACAGTCCAGCCTTTGCTTTCCGCAGCCCTGCTTACATTTTCCTTTGATGCCTGTGTATCTGTCATCACCAGAATTTCCCCTTTTTCCATTTTTTTGAACATATCCATGACCATCAGCACAGGCTGAGGACAGGAAAGACCTCTTGCATCCACAATCTCTTTCACCGTGTTTCTCCTTTTTTCATGAAAAAACCGATAAACAGACAGACTGCAAATCCCACAATGACTGCGGCTGTTCCGTAAGTACCAATGCCTTTGGGTGAACTTGCCAGACCGAAATTATGGGAAAATCCTGCGCCCACAATCATTCCCATAACAAAAAGAGCAGCATCCCCGTCCCCTTCTCCGGACAGGAACAACTGGCGCCCCGGACATCCGCCTGCCAAAGCAAAGGCAAGTCCGGCAAGTGCCATGCCAGCGAAATTCCACACAAACTGAGTATGGGCCACAGGCTGTCCCTCCAATCCGGGCTTGAACTGTCCCAGAATCAGATTGGTGATCAAAGCTGTCGACACCAAAGAAATCACACCCATAAAAAGATGGATCTGCCGGAACAGAATCAGATCCCGGAACGCTCCCATAGTGCAGAAACGGCTGCGCTGCGCCGCAAAACCGATCAGCATTCCGATAATCAGGGAAAGGAACAGGGGCGCATGTCCGGCTCCGGGGCCGCTGACACTGTAAAACAGAATGCCGGTTTTTGCCTGATCCTTTACCTGCGGGAAGATGAGCATGAGTATGAGAAAACTCAGCATAATCAATGGCAAAAGAAAGCCGGAAGCCTTATGGGAAGTGGCTGTGCGCCCCAGATTGTAACCGTTTCTGAAAAACAGTGTGCCAATCCATATGCCGCAGACCAGTCCCAGAATTCCGGCAATGGCATTGAAATCACCGCCGGCCAGTCGCAGCATGGCGCGCCAGGGACATCCCAGAAATACGAGTGCGCCAATCATGGCAAACATGCCCAGCACAAAGCGGACAATGGGAGCGGAACCGCCTCTGGCCCTGAATTCCCTAAACAGCAGAGCGGCAGTCAGGGAACCGAAAACAAAACCGATGATTTCCGGCCGCATATACTGCACCACCTCTGCCCGGTGCAGACCTGTTGCGCCCGCGATATCCCGTTCAAAACAGGCCACGCAGATCCCCATGTTTCCGGGATTGCCCAGTTTCTGCAAAAGTGCGGCCAGCACACCGATTCCCCCGCCCACAGCAATAATACCCCACCTTGTTGCAAAAAAATTTTTCATCCTGAATGCAAAGCTCCTTTGAGTTCATAAAATTTCAGGCCGTCTTATAGATTGAGAAAGGCAAATCTGTCAAATTGATAAAATCTATAAAAAAGGGGATAATCATTGAAAGAATCTGCGGATGGATCGCGGAATTTTAGGGAAGTGAAACTTCTTAAAATAACGAGTGTTTCAGGTGTCAGGAAAACATAACACGGAAATCCGACACGGGTATATCAGCATTTTTCAAATTTCTTACGGTAATGGGAATGTGATATTAAGTAGGCAAACAAAAGTTTTCGTGTATTCAAAAAACCGGATTTTTCCAAAAAATCCGGTTTTTCTTAAAAATTTATGGAACCTTACTTAATAGGAATAAAAAAGCCTCTGCACTTCTTCCGGACTTCTGTTTTTGAGAAGTGCAAGCATGAGCAGAATCCGGGACTTGGGCGGATTCAGTTCATCTGATGCGATTAATTTCATGGCATCATCGTCAATTTCCATATTTCTTCCCACAGTGCCGCTGGAGACACGGGAACTGCGGACAATAAATATGCCTTTTTCAGCTTCTGCGGCTGCTGCTGCAAGCACTGCCGCGTTCATGTTTCCGTTGCCGTTGCCTGCGATGACAATGCCTTTTGCCCCTTTTGAAACCGAACATGCAATCAGATCCGCAGGCATATCCGCACACGCATACAGAATATCCGCACGGGGCAGGCAGGAAACACCGTGCAGAGAAAATTCTGCCTGAAATGTGTGTTTGCGGAAAGGGTATCTGAAATACGCTGTATTTCCGTAGCTTACAGTCCCAATCAGTCCGTTGACAGGAGAAATAAAGGTTTCCACCGCGCCTGTGTCACTTTTGGTCAGAGAATGTGCCTCATGAATCCTGTCATTCATCACCACAAGAATACCGCGTTCCGCCGCGTCCGGATCTGCCGCAACTGCAACCGCGTTGTAAAGATTCAAAGGCCCGTCCGCGCTGAGTGCTGTGGAAGGCCGCATGGCTCCTGTCATGACCACAGGTTTGTGACTTTTTACCGTGAGGTTTAAAAAAAATGCTGTTTCTTCCATTGTATCAGTGCCATGTGTCACCACAACGCCATTCACATTTTCGGATTTCAGAACAGTGTTGATACGGCTGGCAAGCGCGATCATAATCTCAAATGACATATCCTGTGAACCGACATTGGCAATCTGCTCTCCCTGTATATCGGCCAGTTTTGACATACCAGGCACTGCACTGATCAGAGAGGAAATATCCATCATACCGGAAGTATAACCTGCCTGTGTTCCGGTTTTCCCGGTTCCGGCTATTGTGCCTCCGGTTGCCAGTATCACAACTTTGGGACGGCCATGTTCTGCTGTCTCCATTCTCTCTTTTCCCTTTTGGATTTGGCATATTACATCATATCATTTTGAAACTGTCCGTATTTTTTAAAAGACACACTCATTTACAAATATATACCATTACTCAGAAGATTTGATGGTACAGCCGCGAATTGCACGAATGACACGAATTACGGTTTGTGCATTCGTGCAGATTCGTGTTATTCGTGGCAGTTTAAACTGTAATTTTTATAAACTCTGCTGAGGCAGGTTTTTCGAATGCGGTATTTTACAACCGAAATGTTTCAAGTAATGGTATAAAAACAGCAAATGCAGACAGTTCATCTGTTTCCATTTGATAACAATCTGCTTTCAAAACATGACAAAACAGATTTGCTTTCAAATCATATTTTTCGTATGATTCGTGTATTTCGTGGCTGAAAAACAGGGCAATTCCCGATTTCGTGTGATTCGTGTATTTCGTGGCTGAAAAACAGGGCAATTCCCAATTTCTGAAAGCAATTTGGCATCATTCCGTCTGGCATTCAGCATTAACAAAAAAACTCCCAGGAAGCAGTATCCTGAGAGTTTTTTGTATTATCTGTTACTTCGAGATATTAGAAAATCGTGTAGGCAATACCCATATACAGGGTTGTCACAATGTCATCATCCTCGTTGTCGCCCTGGTCACGATGGTCAAAGCGGAGCGTGGTGACCAGATCAACTGTGTTGGTAAGATAAAAACGGAAACCGGTTTCCAGCGCATTGCGGAGAATATCGTCATCCTCGCTGTCTTCCACCAGCGTATAGGCAATTTCCCACATATTGGTCCAGTCAATCATGTCGGTCATTTCATAATCCAGATTCATCTGGTTTTTGAATTCATGGTTGGCATCGCCAAACTCCCAGTCCACAAGAATGGTGGAATAGGTGAATTCTTCCACAAATTGCCATTTGAAACCATAGGGCATGGCATATTTGAAAGATGCTCCAACAGTCGGATCATGTTCATTGCCCTGGTAATCGGAAAAAAGCCAGCCGAGACCTGCCTTGGCTTCCCAGCCGTGTTCCCGGCGGATAACTCTTTCAATCTGCAGAATGTCCTGAATCCGGATGACACCGAATGCCTTCAGATTCCCGTCTGTGAGCTGTCCCGCGTCTTTGAAGACTTTTTCCATGTCCTCATACCAGTATTTTTCGTATTCCCGCAGGCTGTATTTGCTTTTGTATTCATTTTCCTTATGAATAACCGCAGCCAGTTTCATATAGGTTTCATCTGAAACAGCGCCTTTGATAATGCCGTATTTGGTCAGATCATCCACGATCCGCACGGCCTCCATAAGCGGAGTGGCAGTGAAGATCCGGCCATAACCCCCTCCTGCCGTGAGTTTTGCGTAGGGATCATCATCCTCTCCGCCTTCCAGCTCACGGTAGGAAAAATCAAAACGCCCGAAAACAAAAAATTCTCTGGGTTTGTCTTCCCGGAGATATTTCTTGGCCTCTGTCCAGGCATCAAAATTCCAGTTTTCCATGGACTCGTCATCTTCGCCTCCCCCTCTGCTGAAGTCCCCTTTGCCTTCGGCATAGGCTTCCCATTTGAAGGGCAGGGTACTGTATTCCATATCATACCAGATTTTTCCGGAACCATTGTAGCTGGTCTGATCCTGATTGCCGTTTTTCAGGTTAAACAAAGCCTGGAGCTCGGCATCATGGTAAAAATAATCCGGTTCCACATAATCCCTCAAATCCAGCGCAAGTGCAGATACAGGAAACAGCAAACACAGACTCAGTATCACACCCAATAAACCTTTTTTCATCTTTTCCTCCTTCTTAATGATACAGTTGAATGCCAAAAACACGGCCGGAATCCAGTGTCTGTCCAAACCGTAACGATATACCTAAAACAGGAAGAAGAATAAATCAAGACAAAAACGACCTTTGGAGAAAAAATATCATCTCTATGAAACCGGAAACCATGTTCAGATTCCAAATCAGCAGATCTATTCTTTATTTCAATAATAAAATAAATTCAGATTGTTATATTCAATATCCCACTTCATGGGATTTCCGGTCTGCCGATTGTTTCAGGCATCTGGCGGTAAATGATTGATGAAAAAATCATTATGCTGTATAGATGCTGTATTTGCAAATTGGAAAATTCCGGACTGAAAGGCAGCGGGATTTCTGCATCCCGGAACCGAAATTCCGTTTCATACCAAATCGTCATTGATCTGTACCTGCTCAGGGGAGTGCAAAAATTAAGCGGAGCGGTTTTTTGCACAGATGAAACAGCGGAAAAACTGACAGTATTGGATCAAACCAATGGCGAACCGGTACCACTCCATTTTGGCACCCCGGGCCGTTAATCTGAAAAAATAATATGCAAAAAAGGATGATACAGCAGCAGATGACCCGGTACACAGCAAAAATTCTTATGACTCTGGCAGCAGTTTTCTGCTTCACCACCCTGATTCTCTTTCTGGCCGGCGCGCCGCCTGTGGATACATGGCTGCATCTTGTCAAAGGTTCTCTGGGGTCATGGACACGTTTTTCCCGCGTCATTGCCGCATGGATTCCTCTGAGTCTCTGCGCGTGCGGTCTGCTGTACACCTTCCGCATCGGACTGTGGAATATCGGCGTAGAAGGGCAGATGATGATGGGCGCGGTCATGACGATTTTTGTCCTGCGTTTTGAAATGGACGGAAGCACTATGCCGATTTTAATGCTTATTCTTTCCTTTGCAGCCGGAATGGCCGGGGGCGGAATATGGGCTTTGCTTGCCGGATACCTGAAAACAAAAGGCGGGGTGAATGAAATCTTTGCCGGGCTTGGACTCAATTTTGTGGCACAGGGCATTATTCTGTGGCTGATTTTCGGTCCCTGGAAACGTCCGGGCGTGGCTTCCATGAGCGGAACCGAAGTGCTGCCCCGTGAACTCTGGCTGCCCCAGATATCAAGTCTCCGCCTGTCCCCTTATGCTCTGGTCATAACCCTTGCGGCTATTGGAGTCACCGCCCTGATGCTCCGTTACACCCGTATTGGGCTGGGACTGAAAGCCATTGGCGGAAATCCCAAAGCAGCATGGCTTTTCGGCCTGAAACCTGATCGGTACATGCTTGTGGCAATGATGTTCGCGGGCGGTTTTGCCGGACTTGCGGGAAGTATTCAGGTGACAGACATTTATCACCGTCTGATTCCTTCCATTTCAAGCGGTTACGGCTATCTGGCACTGCTGGTGGTAATGCTGGCAAATTACCGTGTATGGATTGCCCCGGCAGTGGCCCTTTTTTTCGCGTGCCTGAATGCAGGAAGCATTCAACTGCCTATGGTACTGAAACTGGATTCCTCTTTAAGCGGCGTGATTCAGGGATCGCTTGTGCTGGCCTTTCTTGCGGTGCAGGGCTGGCGCAGAAGCGGAAAAAGTGGATAAAAAATTGTCCGAATGTATCGGTGTTTCGGATTTGGACAAAGGTTTCCCACAGAGATCACAGAGAAAAAAACTCTGTGTCCTCTGTGGGAAACCCTGAGATCAAACAGCATTTTCCCCTGTTTTTCACAAAATTTTCAGAACTTGTGCCTTTGTGCCTCCTTTGTGTTCTTTGCGGTTAAAATCCGGGCGGGAACAAATACAAAGGAATGCCTGTGCTTCCACGTTCCCAGCACAATGGGGCTTTTGATTTTTCCATAATAAAAACAAGTCCCGCAGTATTTTCTGTTTATTCCGGCAATGGTCTGACAGCGATAGGGTCCGGTGCAGTTCAGCGCACGGCTGATTTTTGCTTCGGTTTCCTTCCATGTATAAGCCGGATAAGGAGCGGACAATTTATGGGAAAGACGTATGCCATCCTTACACCGGGCTGATATGGTCAGAAGAATATACCAGTCCGGTTCAGTCAGAACAGCAGCATCCTCCCGGCAGTGTGCAATAAAAGGACAGAGACGGTCAATCTGATCAAAATCTGCCGGAGGATAAGGCAAAGGAAAATCTGAGCGGCTGTCTGCGTATTTTTTCGGTTCCTCAGCAGGATTTTCTCTGTTTTCAAATAAATGCCATTCCTCCATCAGTTGATTCAAAGCAGATTCCGGAATTTTCCGCACGGACTTGAGAAAACCCCACTGATCAGCATAAGGTGCGGCAAACCCTGTTTTCGGATCAAGAAAGAGTGTATGGCCTTTCTGTGCGGCTTTTCCCTGAAAAGGAAGTGCAACAAGGCTGCCGAATCCTTTTCCTGAAAGTCTGTCCTGCGCAGGAAAAAGCCGGTCAAAGGCTGAATCATTTTCACCGGTAACACCGGATTCATCCAAAAGTGCGGAAGTGACAGCCCTGGCTTTGGCCGCAGGCACAGGACAGTCAAAAAAGAGAAAGGCATGAAATCCCGCTCCGGATTTGGAACGCAGCACATAACAGGGAAAGTCCTGAAATTCACAGACTTCATAAAACTGTTTCACCTCCCGCAGCGGATTGCAGTTTCCGCAGTGATTGTCAAAATCCGCAGCAATAAAACAGCATCTGTGATCCGGCAGCAGCGGATAAACTCCCAAAATATGCCTGCCTGCAAAATGATCCCCCAGCATTTGCCGGGAAAGAGGCGCATAGCGTAAATGAACACATCCTGCACATCCGGAAAAAACACGTCCTTTCCGGCATTGGGGATGATTCCATTCATTGGCACATACCGGAGAATACCCGTTTTTTCCGGTTTTTGCAGAATGCCAGTATCTGGGAACCACATCCTCCCGTCCCCTGAAAAGGGAGAGAAACAGACTGATCTTATCCGCTTCTTTCATAAGCTCTCCATATTTATGCTTGTGTTTTTCAGGATTTTTATGGTAACAGAGTGACAGGAAATATATTAACGAATCATTTATATTTAATCAAGCATTAATTTATATGAATAAAAATATTGATAAAATCCTCAGCAGAATCCGGGAAAGGGAAGGCGCGCGCACAAAAAGGGAAATTGCTGAAATTCTGAATATTTCCCCACAGGATTTCAGTCAGAGGGAAAAACGGGGTACGCTCCTGCCTCTGCTCCTTGAATGGGCTATGGAGAAAAATATCAGTCTGGATTGGCTGGTAGCCGGCGGGAAAACAGAATATGAAACAGAACTCCTGTCTGACGGTGAAAATCCGGTATACAGAATCCGTGCGAAATCCCCCCCGGCTCTCAACAATGTCTCTGATCCGGAAAGCCCTGCATTCGGGGCATCAGATTACCGTGAAGAGGGAATGCGTCTGCTCTCAGAGATTTTTTCTTCCGGCAATGAGGCCGTAATTCAGCTTACCCTGACCCAACTGGGGGCCATTGTTCATTTTTTGGAAAAAGGAGACCGTCATGCAATACCCCTTACCTGAAAGAATCGGCAATCCCTACCTGCTGACGGGACGTGAAAAAGAGTTTGATCTGTTCAACCGATGGACAGCCAATATTCCCAAAAGACTGTCCAAATCCCGTGTGATTCTTGCCCGGAGAAAAAGCGGCAAAACAGCCATTGTGCAGCGCATTTTCAACCAACTGTGGAGTGAAAACGGGCCGGTGATACCGTTTTTTTTCAGCATAGGAGAAAAAAAAACATGGTATCCCCTTTTTGCCATCAGCTATTACTGCGCTTTTGCCTCACAGTATATTTCCTTTCTGGAACGGGATGAAAATTTGGTAAGAAATCCGCTTTCACTGGAACGCATCAGGGAATACGGTGAGTCCAAATCCCTGAATCTGCTGACGGAGGATGTGGATTGCCTTCTTCGTTACAAAGAGGCCGGATGGCATGATTCCATGTGGGAAACAGCCTATACCGCGCCGGAACGCTTTGCTGCTGTGTATGATCAGCGGATTCTGGTCATGATAGATGAATTTCAGAATATCACGCAGTATGTTTACCGGGATGAGATGTGTGAGAAAGCACGGGACGAAACCCTTGCAGGCAGTTTTCATGGCTGTGTGGAATCCAAAATTGCACCCATGCTGGTGACAGGTTCCTATGTGGGATGGCTGATTTCAGTGATTGACAAATATCTGGAGGCGGGACGGCTCAAGAGATATTTTCTGACACCTTATTTAAGCCCTGATGAAGGACTGGAATCTGTTTACAGATATGCGGAAGTTTTTGATGTGTCTGTCACCAATGAAACAGCAGCACAGATCAACCGTCTGTGCATGTCTGATCCCTTTTTCATTTCCTGTGTGCTGCAAAGCGATTATGCGGACAAAGATCTGACCCGGTCTGATGGTGTCATAAATACCGTGAATTATGAAATCACAGATCCGGGTTCGGAACTGTCCATGACATGGGGAGAATATATTGATCTGACTTTGAAAAAGGTCAATGATCGCCATGCCAAAAAACTGCTGCTGTATCTGAGCAAACATGCAGACAGGGAATGGACACCGAAAGAACTACGGAAAGAGGTGGTGCCGGATCTGGAGGAGGACAGCATTCGTGAAAAGCTGGAAATCATGGTGAAAGCGGATATGATCAGAAAAGGAAGTGCGGATATTGATTACAGAGGATTGCAGGATGGAACGGTTTATCTGATTCTCCGTCATCGCTTTGAAAAGGAAATTACATCTTTTGTCCCGGATCTGAAAAAAAATTTCCATGAGGAACTGGAAAAACTGAAAAAGGAGCGGGACAGCCTGCGGGGAAAACTCAATCATCTCACAGGCAGATATGCGGAATACCAGATTTTTCTGGAGTTTAGGGCAGGAAGGGATTTTTCTCTGGATCGGTATTTTGAGGGGATAAAAGACAGGACAAAACTGCATATCCGGAATGCGTCCATGCGGTACAAATTTCAGCGCACAGACGGAAAAGAGATGGAGATTGATGTGATTGCGGAATCAGACTGCGGACGCACTGTGCTGACTGAGGTGAAAAAAACCGAAAAAAAGATCGGGCTGCCGGTGGTCAAAGGCTTTTATGACAAAGTGCTGGCCTTTGCAGAGCGGTTTCCTGACAAAAAAGTTCTGCCCGCGTTTCTGTCTGTGTCAGGATTCACAAGTGGCGCACTGAAATTTTGCAGGGAAAAAGGAATCGGCACGGCACAGGAGATAGCATTTTTTGAATAATATCCTGTTAAAACGGAAGATTGTTCATTTATATTTCAATATCATCAGAGTGTCATTGATTTGTATTTTCCCACAGAGATCACAGAGATTTGCACAGAGGACACAGAGGATTTTTTGTTTCTTTCTGTTTGGAAATAACCGGGAAGATTAATGATAATACCGATTCGCCATTGACCTGATACGATCCGGAGGAGTGCAAAAATTAAGCGGAGCGGTTTTTTGCACACCCGGAACTGCGGAAAAACTGACAGTATTGGATCAAACCAATGGAGAATTGCTATTATTCGTGCAAATTCGTGCAAATTCGTGTGATTCGTGGCTGAAAAAAACATCATTCTTCAATTGCAGAAAGCAGTTTGCTGTAATGCCTGCTGGAACATTAAACAAGATACCAGTTTCAGATTGCCTGTTTTTCAGGCAAAAATATCCATCTGTGAGGCTTTCACTTTCTGTATTTTCCGCTTTGTCTTTTCCAATGTAAGCAGCCGATCTTCAATATCCCTCACAAAAGGCGAAATCTCTCTTTCCAATGTTTTTCCGTAAACCGTGCGTTTTTTTGCCCAGGACAGAAACAGTTCCTCTTTGGCACGGGTCATGCCAACGTACAGCAGCCGCCTTTCCTCATCCAAATCAACAGGTTTGCTGTCCCATCCTTTGTACGGTATCAGACCGTTTTCACATCCGCAGATGAATACAACCGGAAATTCAAGCCCTTTGGACGCGTGCAGACTCATCAGATTCACTTTTTCCGCGTGAAAATCGCAGGTATCCTGATCAGTTTCAAAAGCTGTGATTTCCAGAAAAGACTTTATATCATTGCCAAAAACTGTCGCAAGGGAAATTGCGCGATCAAACGCGTTTTCCCGTTTCCGGGATTCACTGATAAAAGATGACAGCCCGCTTCTTTCACGCAGATGCAGCAGTTTTTCCGCAATGGATTTTCCCTGCATTTGCTGCTGAAAAGCCTGAATTTTATTTATAATTTTCTGCAAAATTTTCTGTGAATCCGCATTTGGCAGAGGCTGATTTTTCAGATGATCCAGCGCGGCTGGCAGCGTCATTTCACTTTGATAAAACCATGTGCTGAAAATATCCATGCTTTTTTTTCCCGAACCTGTCTGCTCGGCGCGGATGATGTTTTCAATATCATGGAAACTTGCGCTTTTTTCCATGAGTTTGAACCAGGAAAGCAGTTGTGCAATCCCTTTTTCGCCCCAGGTATGCTCCCGGCTGGCAATCTGAAAGGGAATCCCGCCTTTTTCAAACACTTCCGCAATGATTTCAGCCTGTGCATGGGTGCGGTACAGCACAGCAAAATCAGAAAATCCCCGGTCAGTTTTCATGCCGCTTTCCCCGGTTTTGCCAAAATCAATGGAATGAAAACCGGTTCCGCCGCATATCTTTTCAATCAGCTTTCCCACTGCCACAGCTTCGGCTTTTTCTGTGGGCTGTTCCAGAATGGTCAGGGTTTTCACGCCCTGAATGCCGGAGTAAATGCGAAGTTGAGGATCATCAGGCCTTGTGCTGCGAATCACCTGATGCGAAGATTCCAGAATGTTTTCCGCAGATCGGTAATTCCGGGTAAGCCGGATGATTCGGGCAGCGGGATAATCCTGTGTGAAATTGTGAAAATAGCGCACATCCGCGCCGCGAAAACCGTAAATGGCCTGATCCGGATCTCCGATGACACAGAGTTCGCTGTTTTCCGGAGCCAGCGCACGGATAATCCGGTACTGCCCCTCATTGATGTCCTGATATTCATCCACAAGAATATGCTGATATTTTGCAGTATAATGATTTTGTATGTCCGGATTCTGCTCCAAAATGTGCACAGTATGGAAAATGAGATCATCATAATCCAGCAGTTTCTCCTGTGCCAGCATCTGCTGGTATCTGCTGTAAACCTTTGAGAAAAAAAACTGATTTGCATTATCTGTCAGAGAAGAAATATCCTCATCCGGAGCAATGATACGCTGCCGGGCAGTGCTGATCAAATCAGCAATATGCTGCAATGTCAGAGAATGTTTCGGTTTATCTGCACTGCACAGATACATGGCATCTCTTATGATTGCTTTGCGTTCCTCATCGTCAATCACGGAAAATTCTGCCCAGCCTTCCTGGTGCAATAATTTGTAAGCAAAAGCATGAAACGTGGAGACAAAAGGCAGTGCTGCCTGATTTTTCAGCAGAATTGACAAGCGATCTTTCATTTCCCGCGCTGCTTTGTTTGTGAAAGTCACAGCCAGAATATTGTCCGGATAAATCCTGCGTGATTGCATCAGCCATGCAATCCGCTGTGTCAGAGTCCGGGTTTTGCCTGCACCTGGGCCTGCGATAATCAGCAGGGGCGAGCCGCTGTGTTCCACCGCCTGCTGCTGTTCTTCATTACAATTGGCAGTTATCAGGGAACAGTTGTCAGTTGGCAGGGAACAGTTGTCAGTTGGCAGGGAACAGTTATCAGTTATCAGGGAACAGTTATCAGTTACCAGTGAACAGGTTTCAGGTTTCAGGGAACCCGTTATCAGAGAATTGGAATTGCTGTCAGGTTTCAGGGAACAGTTATCCGTTATCAGAGAATTGGAATTGGTGTCAGTGTTCAGTGAATCAGATTTCCTGTTTTTTTCAGATTTGGGATTCTTTTTCTTTGCTTTGCGTTCCGGTGCAGAAAACAGGGCAGACTGTCCCAGCAGTTTTTCTTTTTCTTCTGCTGTGAATACGGTTATCCTGCCGTATTCTCCATCATATCCGGGAGAAATATGAATTTCTCCGGCGCGCATTCTGCGTATGGCTTCCTCCAGAAGAGGAATGCCAGCTTTTGCAATGTCTTCCGGAGTGGCAAAGAGAAGCGTTTGCAGTTCCGGGCCAACAGTTTCCAATACAATACGCCAGGCCTCTGTTATTTTTTTGCTTTTGCTTCCCACACTGAAAATTTCCGAAAGAATTTCCGGCAGCGGAATGATATAACGGAAAGGCAGCGCATTTTCCGGTTTCAGTCCTTCTGCACGGTCAGCCAATGCTTCAACACGGTGCAGAACGCCCAATGTGAGAGGTTTGCCGCAGACCGGGCAGATGTCTTTTTTTTCAATACTTTCAGAAGGACAGAGCCAAAGATTGCATTTGCGGTGTCCGTCCATATGATATTTGCCCTCTTCCGGATACATATCCAGCGTGCCAAGACATTGCTTTGGATCTTTGGCTTTCAGCGCGGCGCGAATGGCCGGAAAAGAGAGTTCTGTATCAAAAAAATTGGCATTTCTGCCCAAATTTGCGGGAGAATGCGCATCGGAATTGGACACCAGTACGCGGGAATCCAGTTCGGAAATCCGCCAGTTCATGGGCGCATCTGAAGAAAGCCCGGTTTCCACTGCAAATATTTCAGGGGAAAGGTCTTCAAAACATTCTTCCAGCGAATCAAATCCCGATTTGGAGCCAAACAGGGAAAACCAGGGCGTCCAGATATGAGCCGGAATCAGCATGGCCTGATCCGAGCATTCCAGAGTGATTTCAAGAAGATTGCGTGCATCCAGTCCCAAAATGGGCCGTCCGTCTGATTTGATATTGCCGAGTGTATCCAGCCGTGCATTCAGTCGCGCGGCTGTGTCAAAATCCGGCACGTAAATCAGATTGTGATTTTTGCGCACCACTCCGTTTTTTTTGTAAATATTGCTGATTTCACTTTCCAGCACAAAACGCACTTCCCTCCGGCAGTATGGCGGAATATGGCGATCACATTCCCGTGCAATATCCTCTTTCAGACGAAAAAGACCGGGTTCAGCAGGAACCAGTTTTTCCTTCAGTTCTGCAAACCAGCCCGGATGAGTGAAATCCCCTGTTGCCAGCACAGTAATGCCTTTTTCCTGCGCGCTGATATAGAGATTTTCCGGGTTCAAATCTTTGGCTGTTGCCCGTGAAAACCGTGAATGCAAATGCAAATCTGCGATGAATTTCATATTGTCCTTAATTTCTCTGTTGCTCTTATTGCAACTGTTCACATGTAAAATCTTAATACCATTATGTTAAACAGCATGAGAAGTGCCAAAATGAAAGTTTGGCAAAAATCCGAAGGCTCCCAAATTTTCAGTTTGGAACTCCGGAGGTCGGCTCATTCCGGTTTCCATATATTATTAATTTTTTTCATGATACTGTCTGTTTCCATGAGGGCGGCAATGATTTTCTGATAATGCAGAATATCGGAAATTTTCAGTTCTCTGCCATGCCTATCTTTGAGCCATTTCTGTGCGGGCTGATAGCCGCCGATGTAAAATTCCCATGCAAAGATTGGAATTCCCTCAAAATACTGTGTGTCATTAATCCATACCCGGCCTGTCTGTTTTTTTCTGTCTGTGATTTCAAAGTCTTTTTTGGCAATTTTGTGGGTGATGATATTGTAACCATACTGCGGATACGTTGTAATGCACTGTTCCACTTTGGGATTTTCCAGCAGATGAAGGGTGCGGAGTTCACTGCCGAATTTTACGAGTTTCCAGAATATTTTGGCATCATTGGGATAGGGAATACTGGGGAAGTCAATTTTCAGAAATTCTTTGTATGTTTCCCGGTATGTTGGTGAATGCAGTACGGCATAAATATAATCCAGTATGTCAATGGGCGCAAATGTGCCTTTGGCATTTTCTTTTTCCGGAGTGAATCTCAGTCTGATTTTTTCTGCAATTTGCGCAACGATTTTCATGTTCAGATTGGGAATTCTTTCCTGCTTTTCATCTATGTTTTGCTGTCCCTTGGTTTCAGGGTAGAGATAAAGCGGGAAAATATATCCGGTTTCTTTTGTCTGAGAGGATATACTGCACATATCGGAAACAAGACGACTGATGAATATGTGCCTGAAATCAGAAGAAGATTGCTGTCTGCAGGTAATAATTGAAAAATTATCCTTATTATTCAAATGAGTAAACATTTCATTTCTTGGGTACGCAATAAATCCTTTTGATTTTCCCGTGCAGAAAGTAAACCGTTCATCAAAAGGTCTGTACATAATTTTTACAGTCCCGGGCTTATTCATGTTCAAATCATTTTTTGCCCATTCGATTGTCCAGTCTCTTCCATCTTCCGGAAGTGATAATATATTTCTGATTTCTGAAACACTGAAATCTGAAAAAACAGCTTTAATTTTCATTAATTCATTTTCGCTGAAATTAATCGCGATCTTATCTCTTTTGGTTTGAAAACCGGAAACATATTCCTGAATCAATTCATCAGTTTTAAAGCATTTTTTGTATTCATTATCCAAAACAAAGTCCTTTGGAACAAAGAAGAAATAAGGATCTTTGTAAATCAGTTTGTTCCATGTAAAACTTTTCAATGAATTTTTATTCAAAGTTTCATACTTAAATTCTCTTTTGCCCTGTAAGCCATAATGAAAAACCTCACCTGATTCATTTTGCTTTTTCTTTCCGGTTTTCACAAAAATATTAATGCTTACGCCCTGCATAATGTCAAATACGTTTTGGTCGGCTGAACCATCAGGGCAAACTTCTTTTTTTTTGGCATTGCCGTGTAAATCCAAAATATAAATTTTATCAAATGTTTCAAGTAAATATCTGCGCATCTGTCTGTGGGTGATACCGTCAAGAAAGGAATTGTTTGTAATCATCGCAACAATTCCATGACCGCTTTTTTCAATGTGATTCTGTGCATATCTGATAAATTTTATATAATCATCATCAAGATTTATTTTCTTTTCATCCAAATTTTTCTTATAATCTGCAAGCAGGCCACGTATCCATTCCCCCTGATTCATCTGTCCGAAATTGGCATACGGAGGATTCCCAATCACCACCATCACAGGCATATTCTGTTTGATGAAATTTGCTTCGCCGGCCTCTCTGGAAAGCCATCTTTCAAACAGGGTTCCAGTGTAGGGGCTCACCTCTTCCAGACTGTTTGTGAGAAAAACTCTCAGCCTGTCCGGATTTTTGGGTTTGTATCCTGTTTTGGCAAGCAGAAGTTCAATTTTCAGATGCGCCATTGCATAAGAGGCCATGAGGATTTCAAAACCGTTCAGTCTCGGTATCAGATCCGTCTCCACATACCGGCTCCAGATGCCTTCCTGTCCTCTGAATTTCTCATGAATCTTTTTTATCACGCCCACAAGAAAGGTTCCGGTTCCTGCTGCGGGATCAAGAATCTGAACCCTGTGAACCTCTTTTTTCTGAGCTTCCGGATTGGACAGATTTACCGATGTTTTTGACGTATCTGCCAGACCCATCGCCAGACCGAATTCGCTTTGCAGAATATCATCCACCGCACGCACAATGAATTTCACCACCGGTTCCGGAGTGTACCATACCCCTCTGGATTTTCTGAGTTTGGGATTGTATTTTGACAGAAAGGTTTCATAAAAATGGATCACGGGATCATTTTTGTCTTCTGATTCATCAAATCTGTTCGATATTTTCAGTATGTCACAGGCCCTGAAAATATCAGCGAGATCATCCACAACCCACTGGATTCTACCGTCAATGTTCGGCCCGGCAATGTAAGTGAACAGATGTCTCAGAAAGGGGTTTGATTTGGGGATCAGTTCCGCTGCCTTCTGTCTTGAAAAATCCTCCAGTGATGTGTCATGCAGCCTTGCGGCAAACATGCCGTAGGTGATGGTCTGCGCATAGATGTCCGCAAAATCCGATGGGTTAATGTCATGTATCAGAATTTTCCGGAACGCTGTCATATGATCCCGCAGTGTGCTGTTCTGCTCGCTTTCCTCATCACTCACAAGGGCTTTTTCCAGAATGCCCTGTAGCATCCGGGCTTTGCCTGCCATCATTTCCGAAAGTTTTTCAGGCGATGTGACGGTCTGCCCCGTGTATGCCAGAAAATCATATATCAGATTTTCAAAATTCCTGTAATTTTCTGTGATGGGAATGATCTGTTTCTTCCCGGTTTTTGAAGCAGATACATTCGCAATGGATACGGATATTTTGAATTCTCCGTTGCGGTACAGCCGGAATTCAAGATAATCTGTGACAATCAGATTGCCCAGACTGGCTCTGTATCTTTTGATCTGATCGGTTTTTTCCATTTTTTCCAAAGAGGTGCCAATATCTTTTGCTTCAATATATCCGATGGGAATTCCTTTTCTGGTAATAATAAAATCCGGCGCTCCGCATTTTATGCGTTCGGGTTCGTTTGTGGCAAGAACACTGTTCCCCATTTTTTCCACAAGGGGCTGCAAATCCCCGCGAAAGGTATGCTCTGTGGAAATTCCGGTTTCAAATCTTCTGTTTGTATTTTCAAGATAGGTATCTATCATTCTTCAGTTTCCTTTTTGGTTTAATGAATGCCTTTGCAGAATTTTTTATAAGATTCTCACTATACGGAATCATTGCAGAAAACCGGTTTTATCAATTTTTTCCATAATGCTGTCGGTTTCCATGAGGGCGGCAATGATTTTCTGATAATGCAGAATATCCGCAAAATCCAGTTTCCTGCCTTTGCGGTCTTTGAGCCATTTCTGTGCGGGCTGATAACCGCCGATGTAAAATTCCCATGCAATAATCGGAACCCCCTCAAAATACTGTGTGTCATTAATCCATACCCGGCCTGTCTGTTTTTTTCTGTCTGTGATTTCAAAGTCTTTTTTGCCAGCGCACCGGGTGATGACATTGTCGCCGGGCTGCGGATACGTTGTAATGAACTGCTCCGTTTTGGGATTTTCCAGCAGATGAAGGGTGCGGAGTTCACTGCCGAATCTGACGAGTTTCCAAAATGTTTTGGCATCATCGGGATAGGGAACACGCGGGAAATCAATTTTCAGGAATTCCCTGTATGTTTCCCGGTAGCTGGGCGAATGCAGCACAGCATAGATATAATCCAGAATGTCAATGGGGGCAAATGTGCCTTTGGTTTTTTCTTTTTCCGGGGTGAATGTCAAATCAATGCCTTTGGCAATCTGCGCAACGATTTTCATGTTCAGGTTGGGAATTCTTTCCGGACCGGCATCTTTGGATTCAAGTACTCCGTTTTCCGGGTAAAGCCAAAGAGGAAAAAAATAGCCAATATTATCCACCATATGAGAATCTGTAATTAAATCAGAAAGAAAAATGGACAGTTTTTTTCCCTGCTTCTGTTCGCGATTGGTAATTAATCCTACATTTTTGCCTTTGAGGAAATGCTGCATGACCTGACCGCGCGGCATACAGTGAAAGCCCTTGGAGTTGCCTGTATAATAAGTCCATCTCACATCAAAAGGTCTGTAGGAAATTCTGCAGATGTTTTTTTCATTCAGGTTTGATTCTCTTAAATCCTCCTGTGCCAGATGCACTTTCCAGTCTCTTGCATCTTCACCGAGTCTGTATTTTCTTCTGGCCTCCTCTGTTTCCAGATTCACAAAATCACAGATGATCTGCTTAACCATTTCTTTTGTTTCATGAATGGTAAAATTATCCCGTGCCGTCACAATGCCGACCGAATTGACCGGAAACAGTTCTGACACGGAAAATCCTCTGCTGTAAATTTTCCGCAAATCAAAATTCTTCTGCACAAAAAAATAATCCGGCTTTGCATTCGGCAGTTTTTTGAATGCAATCTGTTTTATGTGATTTTTGCGGAGAAAAGCATATTTTTCCTCCCGCTTTCCGTACAGATCAAAATGAAACACCCGGCCCGGTTCATCTTCCTTTTTTTTCCCTGTTTTTACAAAGATACTGATACTCACGCCCTGCATGATGTCAAACACATTTTCATCTTTGCTTCCATCAGGACAGACTTCTTTCTTTTTGCTGTTGCCGTGCAGATCAACGGTGTAAATTTTATCATATGTTTTCAGGAGATTCCAGCGCATTCCCCTGAATGTTGGATTGTCCAGATACCCGTGCGGATTGATGAAGGCCAGAATGCCCTCACCGTTTTTTTCAATGAAATGCTGTCCGTAACGCAGAAACTTCACATAGTCATCGTTAATCCATTTCGAATTCTTCTCTTTCAGCTTCTCTCTGCCTCCCGGCTCTTTTTTGTAGTCTTCCATCAGTTTTTCAATCCATCTGCCTTTGTTGGCACTTTCCCCGCTGTAGGGCGGATTTCCCAGAATGACCATAATCGGGG
>CAZHPS010000059.1:0-20532 GCA_964534335.1 uncultured Desulfobacterales bacterium | reverse complement strand
CAGACGGAACCTGCGGAGAAACAGTCAGTCAGACTGCGGAAATGGTGGTGCTGAAACTCCTGGGAGGAGCGCGGAAAACCTATCCCACATCAAATTTTCTGGGAAAATGTCCCATGAACATTTCCGGGAATTTCCGCATCAGCGCGGTTTTCGGATTTGATTATGCAAATCAGGACATTATTACAACAGAGATACCGGAAAAACTCATGGACGCTGTTCGCAGGGGACTGGTTTACAAAGGCTTTGAACATGATATTGTCCAACTGAAAGTTGAGGTGGAGGGGGCCGGCGCATCTTCCCTAGATCTGATAATTATAGCGGATTTCACGGGCCGGATCGCTTCCCAGTACAATGCTCTGAAACGTATCATTCAGCATTATAGCATTGAAGCCTGCACAGCCAACGGCTGGAATATTCCCTTTCCCCAGATCACGGTGCATATGCCGGATGCGCACCATGCCGCTGCAGCCTGAAATTTTTGACAGTGGATCAAATCAGTTGATTCTGATACCAATTCGCCATTGATTCTATACAATAAAGCCATATTTTTCTGTTTGATTACAATCTATTATTTTTTTCAAAGACACATTTTCAACGGTGATTTGGTATGATACTGGTTCGCATCTGGTTTGATCCAATACTGTCAGTTTTTCCGCTGTTCCGTGTGCAAAAAATCGCTCCGATTAATTTTTGGATAGTGGGTCAAACCGGCTGATAATGTCATCCCTTCCGGGATTCTGATTTGTTTTTTTGACTTTTTCTATAATAATATCAATCCTTGCGGATTTTCTTTCGCTCAGAAGGCAGCCCCGAATCAACTGATTTGACCCACTGCCAATTTTTGCACTCCGCCGGATTAGGCAAAAAAACGCTTCGCTTAATTTTTGCACTCCGCCGGATTTGTGCAAAAAACCGCTTTGCTTAATTTTTGCACTCCGCCGGATTTGCATTGTATAAAAACAATGGCGAATCGGTATTATATAGGCTTTAAGAAAATAATTTTGGGGTTTCCTGCAGGTTGGGGTGAGGAACGAACATCAACAATTTCAGCAGTTTGGGGTTCGTTCCTCACCCCAACCTACTCCAAAATAATTATCTTAAAAGCTATAGCAATTCGCTTTCAAAACATGAGAACGTCAAAAGCTGTTTTTTCGTGCTGTTCGTGTTTTTCGCGGTTAAAAAAAAAGAGGCATTCCCCGAACTTTGAAAGCTATACCATTACTTGAAACATTTCAGTTGTAAAATACCGCATTCGAAAGGTTTGCCTTAGCAGAATTTACAAAAATTACAGTTCAAACAGCCACGAATAACACGAATCTGCACGAATGAACAAACCATAATTCATGTAATTCGTGTCATTCGTGCAATTCGTGGCTGTACCATCAAATCTTCTGAGTAATGGTATATTTGGTATTAATCAATTTTTTTTCTGGAAACAGGAAATTTTACCGTTGTGCCGAAGAAAAGGGAATGGGATTCATCACCGGTTTCTATGGTGATTTTTATTGCAGAAGGTGTGGCATATCTGAATTCCTGGGAATCAGAATCCCAGTCTTCATGCTCCCTGCCTTCCTCATCATAATAAATGAATTTAAGGGATTTGACATTGTCGCACAGCACAGGATCTGCTGCTTTTTCCTCAAATCCCATAGGAAATTTCGGATATGGCTGAAGGCTGTCCGCACGTTTGAGCACATAGCGGTCATCCCCTGTGCGGCTGACATAATACACAATCGCGGCAATGCCGCTGCGCGTATCACTGGTCAGGGACATATGCGCAGAAGAGGCAAAGCGGAAACGGGAAAAACTGCCGCTTCCGGTATAGGATGAGTCACCAATCATGCGCCAGGGATCAGGTTCGGAATCAAATTTCGGTTTGGAATATCCGGGCGGAATATCCACATATGCGGATTTCAGATCTTCGGTCATCCGGCCCAGGCAGTTGTTCATCATTTCGCAGACATCAATGCCTTCCTGAATGGCTCCGGTTTTGGAAAACACAGCCTGATAAGATCCGAAAATTGTTGTCATCACAATGGTAAAAATAAAAAGAGAGATCAGAATCTCAAACAGAGTGAATCCGCTTTGACCGGGTTTTCCGAAACTGTTTTCAGACACATCCCTGTTCATATTCCCTCCCTATTTTTCTTCCGGCATCAGCCGGTATGTCCGGAAACTGTAATTGAATTCCCCATCGTTGAGAGTGACGCTCACATCAATGCGTTTGAGATCTTTGGCAGCCTCGCCCAGTTCCTCGGATTCCACATCCTCCACTTTTACAGTCCAGGCATAACCGGGAAATTCATCACCGTAATCGCCTGAAGAATTTCCCTGAAAATCATCCGGTTTTGTCTCCAGTTCGGAAATGGTGCGCTGGGCCAGCAGCGGCGCGTTGGTGTAAAATCTTACAGAACCGCTCATGGAAATGGTCTGGGAGTGCAGACGGTATACGGCTGTAAGCACGATTGCCATAATGGAAACCGCAGCCATGACTTCCAGCAGGGTGAATCCCCTGTATTCAGTTTTCAAATCCCGCATATTCATCATATATTCCGATATTGGGCAGAAATGGCTCTATGAGCAGGGATTTCCGATCCCCGTCACTGTTTTCCAGATGAATAATCACCTTGTCCGAATATCCTTTGGGAGAAAAACGGATGCGTGCCTCTCCGTAGGAAATCCGTTCACCGTCCGGATATTCCACATCAGTCACATCCACATCCTCCGGAAACTCGTCACCGCCCTCAGACGCGGCTTCGGCATCCTCTTCTGACATGGCAGAATTTGTCACCCACATCTTTCTGCTGTCCGGGCTGATATGCAGAATCTGCATATTCCGGCTTTTGATGGCATTCTGCCGGAGAAGCTGAACCTGCATGACGATTCTGCGGGTCAGTTTGCGGGTGCTGTCTGTAAGCACTGATCCCTGAAAACGGGGAATGGCAAAAGAGAGCAGTACCCCGATCAGGGCAATGACAACAATCAGTTCGATAAGAGTGTAGCCGCGGGAAGTATGGGATGAAAAATTGTGGTGAAACAAAAGATTTAATCTATTTCCCAACTGTTGATATCCTTGTTGGCCTCTTCGCCTTCGGGAACCCCGTCTGCACCATAGCAGATGATGTCAAAATCCCCGTGCATTCCAGGGCTGAGATACACATAATCAAAGCCCCAGGGATCTTTGGGCACTTTGTTTTTTTCCAGATAACCGCCCTTGCGCCAGTTCTGGGCAGGGCTTCCGCTGCCAGGCTGCTCCACCAGAGACTGAAGCCCCTGTTCTGTTGTGGGATAAGAACCGTTATCCAGTTTGTACAGTTTCAGCGCGGTTTCCAGACTGGAAATCTGGGTTTTGGCTTTCATCTGTTTGGCCTGATCCGGCCTTTCCATAATACGGGGCACAATCAGTCCGGCAAGAATGCCCAGAATCACGATAACCACCATCAGTTCAATCAGGGTGAACCCCTGTCTGTCCAAAGTCCGTATCAGCAGTTTTCTTTTCATTTCTTTTCCTCCGTTTTAAAAAAATGTTTAATGCTTAATGGTGAATGCTTAATGGTGAATGCTTAATGCTTAATGGTGAATGTTTAATGAAATTAAACCATTCACCATTCACCATTCATAATTCACCATTCACCATTCACCATTCACCATTCACCATTCACCATTCACCATTTATCATTCACCATTCATCATTTTCTTACTTTATCAGTTCATTCATCTCAAATATGGGCAGGCATATGGACAGCACAATAAACCCCACGATTGCGGCCATTACCAGAATCATCAGGGGTTCCAGCAGAGCGGTCATTCCCACCACAGTTGTTTCCACTTCGTTTTCATACACATCTGCCACTTTGCTGAGCATGGGTTCCAGTTCCCCGCTCTGTTCCCCAACCAGTATCATCTGAATGGAAAGCGGTGGAAACACATCAGTTTCGGATAAAGAAACGCCCAGCCCCTGGCCTTTGCCCACATCCTCGGATGCCCTGCTGATGGCATCACTGAGCAGCACATTGCCCACAATGTTTCTGACAATATCCAAGGCATTGAGCATGGTGACACCGTTTTCAAGCAGCGAACCCAGGGTACGGGCAAAACGGGCCACAGCCAGTTTTTTGATCAGCATACCGGCAAGGGGCAGTCTCAGCATCAGGCGATCCCAGCTATACCTGCCTTTTGCGGTTTTTTTGAACTGACCCAGTCCGATAAAAAATCCGGCAATCCCGGCAAGAAAAACCCACCAGTAAACCTTGAAAAATTCGCTGGTGGCAATAAGAAAACGGGTGGGAGCGGGAAGGGCCTTGTCCATATCGGAAAAAATTGTGGCAATGCTGGGAACAATAAAGGTCAGCAGAAAAAACAGCACCAGAACGCCGATGATTGCCATGAGCACCGGATATGCCAGGGCCGAGCGTATCCTGCTTCGGAGTGCCTGCTGTTTTTCGGTAATGTCAGCGAGCCGATCCAGCACAATCTCCAATGTTCCTGAAGATTCCCCGGCCCGTACCATATTGATGAAAAGAGAGGAAAATACACCCGGAAATTTGGCCAAAGCCGCAGCAAAGGTATTTCCCTCCACAATGGTCTCCTTAATCTGGGCCATAACACGCTTGAATACCTGGGGTTTGGTATGGGGAATCAGGGTATCCAGAGCAGAAACCAGAGGAAAGCCCGCGCCGGTCAGGGTGGACAACTGCCGGGTCATCAGGGAAACCTCTGCTGGCCGCACACGGGTAAAAGATCGGGAAAATCCGGAAAAACGCACAGATTTCCGCGAAGGGGCCTCATGGGTTTCTTTAATATCTGTGGGAAAAATCTTTGTGGATCGCAGTTTCTGCCGCGCGGCAAATGCACTTTCCGCGTCAATAATGCCGGAAACCGACTTTCCTTTGAGATTCAATCCGCTGTATTCATAAACTGGCATTGTTCTGTTTTACAGTTTTTTCCGGAAGTCTTTTTTATGAACGCATATAAAAAACAATGCGGCGCAGGCGTCCTGCCTGCAAAATCAGGTAGCTGCATATGTCAAAAGGGAATCATACCCTTATTCTGTCCTATTTTCAAGAGAATTATGGCATTTCTGCAAACCTGACTGCTGTCCGGCATAAACAGATTTCCGAAATAGTCTGAAAAAAACAGTGCAAATTTCTTCTGAAAGGCATGCAGATGCTGTTATGTCAGGAATTTTCCGGATTACCTCCCAAACTTTCAGTTTGGGACTCCTCTGCCCGGAAATTCCCGGAATGCCAAACTGAAAATTTGGCACTCCTCCTATTCGTAACTGTTTCAGCGGTTGGCTTTGCGTATGCCAAGCTGATCCTGTGCAATAATCCATTTGCAGATATTGGAAGAACCTTCCACCATTGTATAAGTAGGCGCGTCCCGGTAAAAACGGGCCACCGGATATTCTGTGGAATATCCGTAGGCTCCCAGAATCCGCATGGCGTAATTGGCGCATTTGACAGCAGTTTCTCCGGCAAGGTATTTAGCCATTGACACATCCAGACCATTGTTGAGATGTCCCTGATCCTTTGCCCATGCCGCCTTGTACACCAGCAGCCGGGAGGCTTCAATTTCCGTTGCCATCTGAGCGATCATATCCTGGTTCATCTGAAATTCCCCAATAGGTTTTCCAAACTGTTTCCGCTCATTGCAGTATCTGCTCACGATGTCCAGACAGGCCTGTGCCAGCCCCACTGCCCCGGCCGCGGCAGACAGCCGTGTCTGGTTAAGAGAGGCAAAAAGAATTTTGGCCCCGTCTCCGGCCATTCCCAGGATATTTTCTTTGGGCACACAGGTGTCACTGAGGAAAATTTCACCTGTGGGAGAGGAATGGGAACCCATTTTCTCCAGAGTTGTTGTCCGGATACCATTGAAATTTTTCAGTTCCACCACAAACGCGGACAGACCTTTTGCGCCCTTGCCTTTATCTGTATAAGCATAATAAATCATCACATCAGCCACAGGCGCGTTGGAAATCCATGTTTTGGAACCGTTAAGGAGCCAGTGATCCCCTTTGTCCTCTGCTGTGGAACTCATAGCCATAACATCCGATCCTGCATCCGGTTCAGTAATGGCAAATCCGCCCACATACTCTGCACGTACCAGTTTTGCCACATATTTTTCACGCAATGCCTCACTGCCATATTGGTAAATGGTGTAAGCACAGCCCAGTGTTTGCATATTAATCTGCACCCGAAGGGAACTGGAAGCCCGTGCGATTTCTTCGGTCACAATCATGGCCGCGAGCCATCCCATGTCTTCTCCCCCATATTTTTCCGGGATGACTGTACCGAAAAAACCCAGTTCTCCCATCGGCAGTATGGCCTCTTTGTAGGGAAAATAATGGGTTCTGTCCCATTCATCCGCGTTGGGAGCAATTTTTTTACCCGCAAACTCTCTGACAGCTTTTCTCAGCATCTCCAGGTCTTTGGAAAGTATAAAATCCATTGTTTCTTCTCCCTGAAATTGTCATAGGTGATGGTTATGTCCTATAGGCTTTAAGAAAATAATTTTGGGGTTTCCTGTAGGTTGGGGTGAGGAATGAACTCAAACAATTTCAATATGTTGATGTTCATTCCTCACCCCAACCTACTCCAAAATAATTATCTTAAAAGCTATATAAATGAGCAAACGAAATTTTTCGTGTATTCAGAAAATCCGGTTTTTCCGGAAAACCGGATTTTAATGCTTTGAGAATCCTTAATATTTCAGGATGACAATCCTTTTTTTAAAATCTGCGGCATATCCGGCTGCTTTCAGAATCAGTAAGTAACCCAAAATTTGACACCTATCGAAGCGGCTGCCGGAAATCAGGCAGTTACATCATGCTGAAAAATTGCCGGAACGAATAATCAGCAACTTACGATTATAGTCCGCAATTTGGATCAGTATAATATAAAATGTGCTTATGTGCAAAAGAATTTATTTGGGAAAATAGTCAGGGGGAATTTCCGAAAAATCTGTTTTCTGAGCAGGGAACTGTGTGACGAACAGATATTGCTGAAATAATCTGTAATTCTAATATTATAGCAATTCTCTGAGAATATCATAATACCGGTTTGTTTCAAATCCTGTTTTTTCCCTGCATTTCGTAAATCAATGGTTCGGACAGTTTTTTATAACATGCTGTTTATATTTAAATTTCATGGTTTACGGTTTAAACTGTCAGATTATGTATTTTCAGCATGTTATCTGGCATGACCGCACTGTTTTTCAAAAACTGTCCGAAGTATTGGTAAATAATACCAATTCTCCATTGATTTGATACAATATTTATTGTCAGTTTTCCCGGTTCAGCGTGTGCAAAAAACCGCTCCGCTTAATTTTTGCACTCCTCCGGTTTGAATTCCGCATTGTATAAAACCAATGGTGAATCGGTATAAGGTTTCATCTAAATAAGCAAACAAAAATTTTCGTGTATTCAAAAAACCGGTTTTTCTGAAAATTTTATGCCCGAAAATTTATGGAACCCTGCTTATGAAAAATACAGACTTTCTTCATTTTTGAAAACTATCCGGAGTCAAAAAGAATTTATCCCTTTTGCATTGTCTGTTTTTATGAAACAAAAGTTTATCCACCGGGCTTGTCAGAATTTTATTTAATTTCTGTCAGAATATGGTAAAATCTGTATTTTCACGGGGGCAGATTCTGTCAGGGCCAGATCGGTCCCTGCGGTTTTTGAGCATGGAACTGTTCAGGATGACTACCTATATTTATTTGCATGGAGCAGCATTATGAAAGAAAATCTGAAAGAAATATGTCCGGATATTGTGGAAAATCTTACAGACGGAATCCGGGTTCTGGATAAAGATGGAACCATTGTGTATGCCAATGAAATCTACTGCCACATGCTGGGATACAGCAGAGAGGAACTGATTGGCAAATCCCTGTTTGACATTTTTCCTCCGGAAAGACATTCAGCGATTGCCAGACGGCTGGCTGATCATAAGGAAGGAAAGCGATACTGTCATGAAATCGAATACCGTCATCCGGCCGGAAATCTCCTGTATCTGAAAATTTTGTCCAAACCTTTTTTTGACGGGGAAGGAAAATATGAAGGCAGTTATGCGGTGATGTTCGATATTACGGATCGGAAGATTCTGGAGAAACAGCTCAAAGAGGAAAAGGATTTTCTTGCCAATATGATTGCCATGTGCCCGGACAGCATTATGGGTGTCAACCGTCAGGGAACCGTGATCATTTTCAACCGCGCTGCTGAGAAACTGCTGGGATACAGGGCAGATGAGGTTATCGGGAAAATGGGTATTGCCGATGTTTACGGAGGGCCTGGGATTGCAAGGGAAATCAAGAAAAAAATATACAGTCCCGAATACGGTGGACCGGGACGGCTGGAAGGTCTGGAACTGGATGCTGTCAACAGAATGGGGCAGCCAGTTCCCCTGCGTCTGTCCGCTATTATAATGCAAAAAGACGGGGAGGAGGTGGGCAGTGTCGGCTTTTTTCATGATCTGACTCTGCACAAAAATATGGAGAGCAGGCTCAGGGAGCTTTCGATTACAGACAGTCTCAGCGGGCTGTTCAACCAGCGGCATTTTTATGCCATGCTTTCAAAAGAAATCGAACGCGCAAGACGGTATGGCCGGGATCTGAGCATGATCTGCTTTGATCTGGATCATTTCAAACAGTGCAATGACCGGCTTGGACATCTGGAGGGAGATGCTGTTATCCGCATGATCGGGGAGATACTCAAGGAATATCTGCGCAAGGCAGATTCAGCGTTCCGTTACGGCGGGGATGAATTCATGGTGCTGATGCCTGAAACAGATATGACCGATGCCCGTTATACCGCAGACCGTATCCGGGAAAATTTCAGTTCCCGCTGGGCTTTCAGCCATTTGTGCAAAAGCGGGGGGCTGATTCCTGTCACCCTGAGCATGGGCATTGCCATGCTTGCACCGGACGAATCCGCGGAAATCTTTGTCAAACGTGCGGATCTGGCAATGTACGAAGCCAAACGTGCCGGGGGAAACCGGGCAGTGGAAGCTGCCATGCAGATTGGCAGGCAGGAAGTATGCCGGTAAATCTCCCGGATCCCAGCCGAATGGACAATGTCATTAAGTTAAGGCCGGGGATTCAGCAGTGGCTCAGCTCCGCTGATCTGAGCCTGACACCGGGGTAAAAGAAATCCGAAATTATTGATATTATTATATAAAAAAATTGCAAAAACAACTCAGAATCCCGGAAGGGATGACATTGTCAGGCAATATGACCCACTATCCGGGAGTCCTGAACTGAAAAGTTTGGGACAGTTCATATGCTTAAACGCATCCCCTGAAAAGCATGATCAGCACATATTTTGCCCCAAAGATCAGTTTCAGTGTCATGGACTGCAGAAGTCCGCGCGTGACATAAACATATCCCAGCATAAAATTGGAGACAAAGGAAAGCAGCATCTGCATGACAAAGAGATAATTCAAGCCCGGAGAAATGCCGATAAAACGGAAATATTTCAGCGTCAGCAGAGATGCGAATACAGATACAGCCGCAACTCCCGCAATTTTGCGGCGCAGAATGCCGACACAGATGGTCAGCAGCCCGAATCGCATGATGATTTCATCTGTAAATGCTCCTTTCAGGGGAAAAGACAGAAGATACAGCGGATGATCCGGATAGGAAATGGGCGAAACAAGAATGAAATGACGATCAAAGAGCAGCCAGGAAAAAACAATCATGGCAAAGCCCGGAAAAACAAGCAGGGGAAGGGATCTAATCCAGTTTTCCGCAGTGCCGAAACCCGGAAGCCCGGCTCTTTTGGAAAAAGTGAAACCAATCATGGATGAAAGAAAACAGATGACAAAGAGAAGAAACAGCTCCGCCACCAGCACTGAGCCCGGATTCGGGATCATCGGCAGCAGAGCTTTTTCCGGGGCAGGGAAGAGGAGATAATGAAACCAGGGTATGGTGAAAAATACGGAAACAAGGGCAAGTACAAGGGATTTGTTCAGAATACCGGTCATATCCGGTCCTTTCCCCACTTTGCAGTGAAAGCAGATGCAATGCGGCTATTCCGGCACATAGAGAATTTCCCGGATTTTGCAGCACACACTCCGGGAAGCAGAATTCAGCAGCCCGAAATTCACCCCGGATTTCCCGTACAGACCGAAAACAGCATCCATGTCCGGTATCCGGTAATATGCGGCAAAATGATCTTTTCCCCTGAGAATGAGACCAGTCAGTTCACCCATGTCCGCGCAGGGCATATCCTCCCCTATTTCTGACAGCAGATCCGCAGTAAAAATCACGGCATTTTCACTTTTTTCCGGAAAACGGCAGATAATGGTTCCATCCTCCCTCAGCACAGACACTTCCTCAGTTCCGTGCATATCCTCTATAAAACGGGCCAGAACATCCAGTATAAGTTCACATTCTGACAAGGGATTCTCCTTATCTGAAAATTTTTCCGATCATGGCAGCGGTATTTTCACCTTCCTGCCGGATCAGTCCGAAATTGTGATGCCGGGCAGTGATGCCGATAATCCACTTATCCGGAACCGGAAAGAGCATGGTGATGCCTTTCCGGCAGAAAATGATCATTTCCGCAAGCCCCTCTGATTCCGGCCACAGGGATTGTTTATAACAGAATTTCAGTGTATTCATCATAATACTGTGCAGCA
Organism: uncultured Desulfobacterales bacterium; assembly: GCA_964534335.1. Lineage (GTDB taxonomy): Bacteria > Desulfobacterota > Desulfobacteria > Desulfobacterales > Desulfococcaceae > JAABRU01. The sequence continues at coordinate 9,895 of CAZHPS010000059.1, read as the reverse complement.
CCCCTGCGGTTTCCGGGTACAGGCCGGCCAGCATAAAGCCTTCCCTGTCTGTCACCACAGCATTTTCCAGACTGTCCATCCTTTCTTTCAGTTCCTTCAGGATTTTTGAAATGCCAACCCGGCAGGCAAGGGCAGTCAGTTCCTCTTCACCGGTATTCGGTTCCCCGGCCCCTTTCTCCGGGACTGCGGATACAGGACTGTCTGAAATCAGATTATCCACCCGGAATTCCTGGGTTTCCATCATGCGCATTTCCCGGTCGTAATTGCGGATCACTTCCAGAAGAAGATCATCCATGGGCCGGGTAATATCCCTGGATTTTGCTGTTTCCCCCCTGCGCTCAGTGAATCTTACATCTTTCCACCGCATGATTTCATAAAATGCTTCTTCCCCAGGCAGACTGCCGTAAACTGCGCTGCTGATTCCCCCGGTTTCAAAATAAATGGTTCCGGAAATTTTTTCTGTTCTGCTCTGCCGTGTGACTGTCAGCATCAGAGTTTCCCTGCACAGGGAATAAAGAAGAACCACATCAAACATGGTCAGGGGATGCTTCTGTCTTCCCATTGCCCGCATCCTTGTCCTAACCTTCTGATCAAAATCAGCCGCGCTGACCGGCTTTCTGATAAAAGTGATCATGCTGTTTTCGCTGATTTTCCCTGCCGGTATTTCCGCTTCCGCGTCCAGAGCCACCACCGGATGCACACCCGGTTCTTTTTTCTTTGCCATTACAAAGAGTTTCACCATATCTTTTCTGCACTCTTCCAGATCGGCAAGAAGGATGTCAAAAGGGGTCTGCGAAAGCATGTCCAGTGCCTTCAGCACTGTTGAGGCAGAAAACACACGGCATTCATTTTCCGGCACAGCCGTCAGAGCACTGCACAGATTCTGTTCGCTGCTGACCGCCAGTATGGACAAAACTGAATCGTTTTTTGAAATTTCCATTATGAAAAAAACAGGGTAAAAGTATTGAAAGAATTTTTGCAGACATTCATGGTCAGCAGATTGAAAAGTTTTCCGCTCACCGGTTTCAGGTAAGTTCCCGGAGTGCATAAATTGTATTTTTGCAGTAATGTGCTGCCCGGTTCAGTGTGGCAAAAATACAATTTATGCACTCCGGAAAGTTTTCGATCTGCTGATGGTTTCAGGAATACAGGGAAATGGGGTACAAAAACAAATCTTCCACAGATTCCATCGTGAACAGGACTGCCCTTATACAAAAAGATATAAATAATATGTGATTGCAGGCCGGATGTCAATTGTTTTCAAAAGTGCCTGGGAATAAAAAAAGTCTGTGAGCGGCTTTTCCGGAAGGAACTGTTGAAAAATTGAAAAAAAATGAATATATTCAAAAATACGTCCTGTTTTCCAAACCGCATCAATAAGGAGGGTAAAGCCATGCCCCGTATTTTTTTTATGTTTCTGTTTATCCTTATAAGTATTCCCGTATCAGGTTCATGGGCAGAGGAAAGTGACAGTTTCTCCCCCAAAATAGGCCCGTTTCTCCGAAAAGAACTTTCTGCAATCCGTCAGGATTGTGCATCTGCCGGTAACAGAAAAACTTCTTTGGAAAAAATCAGCATTGTGGCAGTGCTGGATGCTGATCATCTGAAAACACTGACGGACAGTGCGCTTGCAGATTTCACAAAAAAGGTTGAGGCACTTGGGGGCAGTATTGGCACTCATGCCTACAACAAAGTGCAGGTGACAATACCTGTGGAACAGATTGAAACCATAGCCCAATGGCCCGAGGTCAGGGTGCTGAAAAAGCCTGTATATCCCAAAACCCGTTCTGTCCTGTCTGAAGGACGGAGCGTAATCCGCGCTGATGAGTGGCACAGCAGCGGTCTGCGGGGAAAAGGCGTGAAAGCTGGCGTGATTGACATGGGTTTTTACAGTTACTCCGGTCTGCTGGGAACAGAACTGCCGCAGACTGTCACCACAAAGATTATGGGCGCATCCAGAGATTTTCTGTCAGATTATCACGGAACAGCATGTGCCGAGATTGTTTATGATATTGCGCCCGAAGCCCAGATGTTTCTGGTCAATGCAGGGGACTGGGATGTGGATTTTCACAATGCTGTCAACTGGCTGCAGTCCCAGGGGGTGAATGTGGTCAGCAGTTCCATTGTCATCAACTACAGCATTATTGCTGAAATGATTTATGAAATCGCGTATGGATCATCCTTTTCCTCTTACTATGCCTCCCTGCAACTGGAGGAACTGGATGCGATCAGGGAGCAGTGGAGGGAAACCATTGACAATGCTGTTTCCAAAGGAATCACATGGGTTCAGGCAGCGGGAAATGATGGGGAAAAGCGGTGGAAATCTGTATTCACGGATACAGACGGAGATAAATTTCTCAATTTTTCAGCCACAGAAAACGGAAATGAGATTGTCATGCCTGCCTATTTTTACTATGGCATATCCGTGTATGTGGTTCTGGCCTGGGGCGAAGGGGATACCACCGATGATTATGATCTCTATATCACGGATCAGTATGGAAGAAATATAACAAATTCAACCTTTATTCAGGCTGAAGTGCCGTTTTTTCCTATGGAGGTCTGTGTTTTTTACCCCAGATCCGGCATGAAATATTATGCCCGTGTGGAAAAATATGACGCGCCGGATCAGGTGGTTTCTCTCAATATCGGTGCAGACAGTTTTGCCAGTTTCAAATATTATCTGCCTTTGGGAACAGTGAAAATGGCTCCGCCTGCGGATAATCCCAATGTCATCACCGTGGGCGCGGTTCCCTGGGATAATCCATACACCATTGAATCCTACAGTTCCCAGGGGCCGAATGCGGATAATGTCATCAAACCTGATGTGGTGGCTCCGGATGCCGTATCCACGCGCACATATGAAACAGAAGGATTTCCCGGCACATCCGCAGCCGCGCCTCATGCTGCCGGTGTCTGCGCGCTGATAAAACAGGCATATCCGGATTACACTCCCGCGCAGATCAAGGCATATCTGGAAAAGAACGCGCTGGATTTGGGAGAGCCGGGAAAAGACAATGTATTCGGCAGCGGGCTGGTCATGCTCCCTTCTCTGACTGATTCCTGCATACCTGTCCCGGACAATCTTGATCTGAACATCTGCGCAGATTACATGGGCATTTCCTATACCTTCACGCTGAACTATTTTCCGGAAGATCCTTCGGGAATTTACTGGAAAATGGATATACTCACTTTTGCACAGGCCCCGGAAGGAACCATCGGCTGCATAACGGTCGGAGCGGATCTGGATTTGCATATCTGCGCTGCCTATCAGGGAATACGGTACGGATTTACGCTCAATTATGTTCCCATGCCCGATGATCCGGCCGGAATTTACTGGCAAATGGATGTTTCCACGTTTGCAGTGATTCAATGAAGTGCATGAAAAAAATTGGCAGTGGGGCAAACCGGCTGATTTTTTAATCTGAATTTCAGGCAGAGAAAAAAACTCTGTTTCCGTGTCAGAATGCCAGAAAACTCAGATAAGCAGGCAAACAAAAATTTTCGTGTATTTAAAAAACCGGATTTTTCCAAAAAAATCCGGTTTTTCTGAAAATTTTATGCCCGAAAATTTATGAAATCTTACTTATTGCAAAAAATTCATTTTTCATATAGAAAAAGGAAATCCGGTTTGCAGGAGTATCCGGAAAATCCGGAGAAATTCGTTTACGCAGTGAGCATCATTCCGGTCATAGCGTGCGAAAGGGGAAAACCTTTCCCTTCCGCCAGTCTCACAGATGAGCAAAACATTTATTTTAAAACAATCTGAAGAAAGGATGAAACATGCTGGAAATCAAAGGTTCTGTAGGGGTTATAACAGGCGGGGGCGGCGGTATCGGCCTGTGTGTTGCCAAACACTGGGTGAAAAACGGAGGCAAAGTGGTGATCGCTGATGTTTCCGAAAAACTGCTCGCGGAAGCCGAGGCGGAAATCAGGGCAATGGGCGGTGAAGTGGTTTCCGTACCCTGCAATGTTGCCAAAGAGGAGGACTGCGCCAGACTGGCTGACACAGCCATTGAAAAATTCGGACAGATCAATCTGGTGGCTCCTTTCGCGGGAATCATCCGTGACGGTATGATGGTCTCACCGGACAAAGAAACCGGAAAAGTGACCAAAAAAATGTCTCTGGGAGATTTTCAACTGGTCATAGACATCAACCTGACCGGAGTGTTCCTGACGGTGCGGGAATGTGCAGAGCGCATGATCAACAACAACTGCAAAGGTTTGATTTGTCTGGTTTCTTCCACAGGTTCTCTGGGAACCGCAGGACAGATCAGTTATTCCTCTACCAAGGCTGCCATGTCTGTCATGCCCAAAGTTATCACAGCAGAATTCTTCCGCCGGGGTCTGGCAGACAAAATCCGGTGTGTGGCTGTTGCGCCCGGATATGTGGGAACCGATATGGTCAAAAAGAACATGAACCAGAAGGCTCTGGACAAAATCGTATCTGACATTCCCATCGGCAGACTGGTGGAGCCTGAGGAAGTCGCCACTTTGGTTGGTGACATTTACCGCAATGAGGCCATGGCCGGCGATGTGTATTTTATTCACGGAGGTCTGCGGCTGGGTTCCAAAGGATAGAAAAAATTTTCAGGAACTCCGAACAAAAAAGACCGGGGAATGCCCCGGTCTTTTCTGTTCCCCATATGAAAATCAGACCGTTTGTCCGCAGCATCCATCCGGATGCTGTCCGTATGCTGTTTTTTTGAAAAAAACAGGATGGCATTCTTGACAACGGTAAAAGAGGTTCTATTTTTTAGTTCAAAAACATCCGTTTTTTCGGATAATATATTTATTCTTCATTATATATAAATTTGACAGGAGGGTTTTGCAATGCCGATCTATGAGTATGAATGTGAACAGTGCGGGAAGGTTGAGGAAGTCTGGCAGAAAATTTCGGACCAGCCGCCGGCCGCGTGCAGTCACTGTTCAGGAAAACTTCATAAACTCATGTCCATGAACAGTTTTCATCTCAAGGGCGGGGGATGGTATGTAACCGATTATGCCAGTAAATCCAAAAACGCTGCCGGAACGTCAGCCACAAAAGACGAAAGTTCCGGCACAAAAACGGACGGGGCAGCGGATACATCCGTAAAAAGCGCAGACAATACTCCTTAAACCATGTCTGAAGTTTCAGCCGTTTCAGGGCAAACTATTCTTGTGCGATACATACAGGGTTCCGGAAAAAAAGTTTCACTGTCTGAGAAGGGATTCTCCGGCCTGTCCGGAATATTCCGGCAGACGGTGAAATATATTTTCCGGAACTGAAGACTTGCAGATGGGAATTCAAAAAGGTCTGTGACAGGGAAAGTCTGCTGCAGACATAGGGGATGATTTTTTTCTGAGGGAGATTTCGGATACTGAATCTGTCTGATGAATATAATATTCTGTTATTATAACAGTATCTGAATCAATCAGAAAAATTTCTGAGCAAAATTGCAAAAAAATCTCCGCAGGGTCTTTACAAAATCCTGCCGGTGGTTATTGTTTCGGAACATAAAAGCCAAAAACCAATATATCATTTTAAATTCAACATAATATTAAGGAGAAATGGGTATGAAACTGAGACCGTTGCAGGATCGGATTGTGGTACAGCGTATGGAAGAGGAAACCAAAACCAAAGGCGGAATCATCATTCCGGATACCGCAAAGGAAAAACCCGCAGAAGGCAAAGTGATTGCTGTGGGAAATGGCAAGGTCAGTGACAAAGGCGAAAGAATTTCCCTGGAAGTCAAAGTCGGGGATCGGATCCTCTTTGGCAAATACGCGGGTACGGAAGTCAAGATTGAAGGTGAAGAATATCTGATCATGCGTGAGGATGATGTTCTGGGAATTATCGGCTAGGAACATTTTCCGGACTCATTTTATTCAGGAAGTGAAACCTGTGTTCAGGTGTCGGGTGTCAGGAAAACAGCATACTGAAACCTGAACAGCAATTTTCAAATCCCTTGACAATTTAATTTCAGATACAGAATTATATACGGAGGATATGTTACAATGGCAAAGATAATCAAATACGATATGAAAGCCCGTGAAGCCATGCTTAACGGGGTCAGAACCCTTGCTGATGCTGTGGTTGTCACTTTGGGACCCAAGGGCAGAAATGTGGTGATTGACAAATCCTGGGGTTCCCCCACAGTCACCAAAGACGGCGTAACCGTTGCCAAAGAAATCGAACTGGAAGACAGGTTTGAAAATATGGGCGCGCAGATGGTCAAGGAAGTTGCCAGCAAAACCAGTGACATGGCCGGTGACGGAACCACCACTGCCACTGTTCTTGCCAGAGCCATCTATGAGGAAGGCCAGAAACTGGTTGCAGCAGGCAACAATCCCATGGCTCTCAAACGCGGCATTGACAAGGCTGTGGAAGTGGCCGTCAAAGAACTTCATGCCATGAGCAAACCCACCAAGGATCAGCGGGAAATTGCACAGGTGGGAACCATCTCCGCAAACAATGATGAAACCATCGGCAATATCATTGCAGAGGCCATGAACAAGGTCGGCAAAGAAGGCGTCATCACGGTTGAAGAAGCCAAAAGCATGGAAACCACTTTGGATGTGGTGGAAGGTATGCAGTTTGATCGCGGTTATCTTTCCCCCTATTTTGTGACAGATTCCGAAAAAATGGTGGTTTCTCTCGATGATCCCTATATCCTTATCAATGAGAAAAAAATCAGCAGCATGAAAGATCTGCTGCCGATCCTCGAACAGGTCGCAAAAATGGGACGTCCCCTGCTGATTGTTGCCGAAGATGTGGAAGGCGAAGCCCTTGCCACTCTGGTTGTGAACAAACTCAGAGGCACCCTGCAGGTTGCTGCTGTAAAAGCACCCGGATTTGGTGACAGAAGAAAAGCCATGCTGGAAGACATTGCAGTTCTGACCGGCGGTCAGGTGATTTCCGAGGATATGGGCCTGAAACTGGAAAACATGACCCTGACTGATCTGGGCAAAGCCAAACGCATCAGCATTGACAAAGACAATACCACCATTGTTGACGGCGCAGGTTCCCGCTCTGCTCTGGAAGGCCGTGTAAAACAGATCCGTGCACAGATTGATGAAACCACATCTGACTATGATCGGGAAAAATTGCAGGAACGGCTGGCAAAACTCATCGGGGGCGTGGCTGTGATCAATGTGGGCGCGGCTACTGAAACCGAAATGAAAGAGAAAAAAGCCCGTGTGGAAGATGCACTCAATGCAACCCGCGCGGCAGTGGAAGAGGGAATTGTTCCGGGCGGGGGCGTGGCACTGGTGCGCTGCCTGAAAGCTTTGGAAGGAATCAGTCTTCCCGAAGAAGAAAAAATGGGCGTGAAAGTCGTGATGCGGGCAATGGAAGAACCTCTGCGCCAGATCGCGAACAACGCGGGCATGGAAGGCTCTGTTGTCATCGATAAAGTCAAACACAGCGAAGGTGCATTCGGTTACAATGCCGCCACAAATGTGTATGAAGATCTGATTGCAGCCGGTGTCATTGATCCGACCAAAGTGACCCGTTTTGCTTTGCAGAATGCAGGCAGTGTGGCCTCTCTCATGCTGACCACTGAGGCAATGGTTGCGGACAAACCCGAAGAAAAGGGCGACATGCCGATGCCCGGAGGCGGAGGCATGGGTGGCGGAATGGGTGGAATGGGTGGAATGGGCGGCATGATGTAATCTGCCTGTTTCCTCTTTATATATAGAGTAAAAAAAGCCTTTATGCCCTTTGCGGCATAAAGGCTTTTTTGTTTAAGCGGAAAAAAACAGACTGGTTTTTCAGCACAGAGAATCACTGATCAGATTTCCTGTCTGTCTACCGATTCACTATTGATTCTGTACAATAATCCGGAGGAGTGCAAAAATTAAGCGGAGCGGTTTTTTGCACACGCTCAACAGCCGAAAAACTGACGATACTGTATCAAATCAATGGAGAATTGGTATCAGTAGACCTCTTGCAAAAGTGGGAATTGCTCCATTGATTTTATTGGATAAAAATTGACTTTGGAAAGAGGTCTAGTATTTCACAGCGGCATTTCCCGGACAGGCCGAAAGCACGGATTCAATTTCATCTGCCAGCCCGTTAAGCAAATGCGAAATGCTGCCTCCCGGACTTCTTTTGTTATAATGGTCTGGGCGATCTGGCAAAGGGCAGAAAAATACATCTGCCAGGTTCCTCATTTTTAAAATTGTCGGGGTCAGTTCGTCTCTGATATCCATAAGATTTCTCCTTTCGCATATATGCCTTCCAGGGCGTTATAATGTTATAAGTGTGCAGAACCTTATCAGATTCGGAAAAAATCATATGCCGGTTCCGTTTTTTATGGCATATTTCACAAACCTGCGCTCCGCACTCCGGTAATCCTCCACTGAATAATGGTTCAGATTTTCCGGTATTCTGAAAGTCCTGCGATAGTGGCTGACCAGCCGTTCCAGCCCGGAATTTCCGGCAGATGTTCTTTTCATCCTTTTTTCCTCCCTTGCTGTGTTCAGTTGATACAGTATTTTTGTTTATTTAAATTAACAAACAAAAGAAAAAAAATGAACCATCCGGAATTCAGCGGTATTCCCTGCACACCCAGATGACTTTTCCAATTACCCGTACACTCCTGATTTCATCGCCCTGAAGATAAATGGGGGCATATCTGCTGTTGTCACTGATCAGCACCAGACGTCCGGGCGGATGCTTTTCCACCCTTTTGATCATTATTACATCATCAATTCCCAGCGCATACACGGATCCGGCCACAATATCGGTCTGCGTGCCATCCACAAGAACAGTATCCCCGTCCCTGAGTTCCGGCTCCATGCTGTTGCCAAAGATGTCCATGAGCATCATCCTGTCAGGATCACCTTTTTTCCGCAGCCAGTTCCGGTGAAAAGAATAATAATTATGACCATCCCGCTCTGCATCCACCTGAAAGGAACCGCCTCCGGCAGACAGACGCGCCCTGACTTTGGGAATCCGCAGAAAGCCGTTTCCCGCTGTATGCTGCTGTCCTTTGCCTTTTTCCAGCCAGTCCGGATTCAGATCAAAAGACCGGGAAAGTTTGAATATCCAGTTTTCCGGAACAAGTCCCTTTTTCTTGGCCTGGGTAATGGCCGAACGGTTGACTTTGAGAAACACTGCCAGTTCGTTCTGGGATTTGATCCCTGTGGCCGCATAAACCCTGGAGAGAAATATGTCAAATTCAGATAGGTCCATGTCAGATTCCTGTGTGTGATCCATCATGTTTATATCAATTAACACAAACAGCATATGAATGCAAGCTTTTTTTTATTAATGCAGGCTTTTTTCAGAGCAGCCGGTAAAATTTTTTTTGTGGCCGTGAAAAGAGAAAATATCGGAAAAACCGGACTGCCAAAATTTTTTCTCAAAAAAACTGTCTCCTCCCGGCCGTATTTTCCACAATCATTTTATACCAATTCTCCATTGATTTGATACAGTACAGTCAGTTTTTCCGCAGTTCCTTCTTTGCAAAAAAACGCTCTGCCTAATTTTTGAACTCCTCCGGATCAGTATCAGGTCAATGGCGAATTGGTATCAGACCGGAGCCTGGGAAAAAGAAAAAAATCTGTATTTGACGAAAACAGAATTCCGGTGTAAGAAAGACATATGCCAAACATTGAAATCTATAGCGATCCCAAATAATTTGTGAAACAATATTCCGTCCGGCATTTCACAGGTTTCACATCCGCCCGCCAGCAGGCTCTGATTCCACAAATCATTTGGGAATGCTATAGCTTTTAAGATAATTATTTTGTAATAGTACACGACCAATTTAGTTTTTATATTATCAAAATCACCGTGTCGGATTACGCTTACGCTAATCCGACCTACTTATTATTATAATTTAAAATAGTTATTACTTGTAGGTCGGATTAGCGTAAGCGTAATCCGACACCTGATTATTTAAAAATTAAG
>CAZHPS010000058.1:0-20602 GCA_964534335.1 uncultured Desulfobacterales bacterium | reverse complement strand
ACTGTTTTTTTCTATAATCATTTCAGCCCTTGCTGGGTTTTGTATGATGGGGAAAATGTTTTTTTCTATAATCATTTCACCCCTTGCGGGGTTTTGTATGATGGTGAAACCGTTTTTTTCTATAATCATTTCAGTCCTTGCGGGGTTTTGTATGATGGTGAAACCGTTTTTTCTATAATCATTTCACCCCTTACTGGGTTTTGTATGATGGGGAAACTGTTTTTTTCTATAATCATTTCAACCCTTACGGGGTTTTGTATGATGGTGAAACCGTTTTTTTCTATAATCATTTCAACCCTTACGGGGTTTTGCATGATGGGGAAACCGTTTTTTCTATAATCATTTCACCCCTTGCGGGGTTTTGCATGATGGAGAAACTGTTTTTTTCTATAATCATTTCACCCCTTACGGGGTTTTGCATGATGGGAAAACCATTTTTTCTATAATCATTTCACCCCTTGCGGGGTTTTGTATGATGGGGAAACCATTTTTTCTATAATCATTTCACCCCTGCGGGGTTTTCTCTTTTTTTAAGCAAATTCTGAAAAATGTCTTCTGATCCTCAATTTTTACGGTCTGATAGTCAAACATATTCATCACCTGAAAAATTTCCTGCCGGGTGTCTGCATCATCTCCCAGAATTTCAAGAATTTCACCCGGTTTTATCTTCCTGAATGCCTGATTCACCTGAAGAAAGGTAATCGGTGCAATGACGCCGCGTATATCCAGATTGTGAATTTTTTTCTGCATAATGAATTCCCCTGTCTTTATAATAAGAATTTAAAGCATAAATTATGCCAGCCGGGAAAAAAGATTTTATTTTTTTATCTCACTGAATATAAAGCAAAAAAATATTTGGTTCCGTACAGAGGCAAATTTACACTTGTAAAGAGTTGACAGTTGACATAAGTAAAGGACATACAGGGCAGCCGGAAGTTTCCGTGTATCAAAAAAAGTGGATTTCCTGAAAAATTTATACCGGGCAAGTTATGGCAGACTGTCAGCAACTGCCTGTTTTTTTTATCACCTATCCAGAAACAATTGATTTTCTGGAAATATAAATGGAAAGGAGGGGAATGGTATGCCTAAAGGATCTGGCGGAGGTAAAGGTGGATGTGACAAAGGCGGTGGAGGCAAAGGCGGCGGCAGTAAAGGCGGATGTGACAAAGGCGGTGGAGGTAAGGGCGGCGGCAAAGGCGGCTGTTTAGGCGGTGGCAGTGGTACTTGCAGCAAATAATTTTTAATGAAGAGGGGTCAGGCTGGGATAATCTGTCTGCAACTGCCTGGCCTCTTTGCCTTTTTTATACTTTTGTTGCGCGTGTGCAAAAAAACCGCTCCGCTTAATTTTTGCACTCCTCCGGATCATTCCGGGGCGGAAGTGCAGACAGTATCAGGTCAATGGCGAATTGGTATAATAAGTTTCACAAAAGTTAATGCGTAATTATTTTTCAGATTCCATATTACAGAACAGGTCAAAGCAATGTCTGAAAAAGAACTCAGCCGGTATTGGAAAACCATTGTTGAAACAATGGCAGACGGTCTTATGGTGGTTGATCCCGCAGGCATAATTGTGTCTGTGAACACTGCGATGGAAAAACTTACCGGTTACAGCAGATCCGAAATTGTGGGGCAGTCCTGTTCCGTACTGGGCTGCGATGTGTGTGCAAAAGAGCGAAGTGACGGGATGGACAAGCATTGCGCGCTGTTCAAAAAACAGCGTATCAGACGGGCAAAATGCACTGTGCGGAAAAAAGACGGTTCCCTGCTCCATGCAATCAAAAACGCTTCAATACTTAAAGACAGCAGTGAGCATGTCATTGGCGGTGTGGAAACCCTGACGGATCTGAGTGAAATGATGAACAGGGACAGGCTGATTTCCAATCTGCGCAGGGAGCTCAGCGGCAAAAACAGCTTTCATGGGATTATTGGGGCCTCTTCTGTAATGCAGCAGATGTTTGATCTCATTTCCAGTGCTGCCCAGTCTGATGCGCCCATAGTGATTTACGGAGAAAGCGGAACAGGAAAGGAAATGGTGGCAGAGGCAATCCACGCTCTGGGGCAGCGCAAAAATGGCCCTTTTATCAAAGTCAACTGCGCGGCTCTCAATGAATCCCTGCTGGAAAGTGAACTGTTCGGTCATGTAAAAGGCTCTTTCACCGGTGCAACCCAGACCCGGATCGGACGGTTTGAAGCTGCCAATCAGGGCGATATTTTTCTGGATGAAATCGGGGATATGCCACTGACAGTTCAGGTGAAACTGCTGCGGGTGGTGCAGGAAAAGCAGATTGAAAGAGTGGGAGATCACAAAGGCATTCCCGCAGATGTCCGTATTATTTCTGCAACGCACAGGGATCTGGGGCAGCTTATTGCAAAAGGACAGTTCCGGGAAGATCTGTATTACCGCATCGGTGTTATTCCTGTGCATCTTCCCGCACTTCGGGAGCGCAGAGAAGATATTCCCCTGCTGATCAATTCTTTTATAGCGCGGCTTCGCCTGAAAACCGAAAAAGCGATTTCCGGCATGAGCAGTGAGGCATTTGAGATTCTCAATGCCTGTGAATTTCCAGGCAATGTCCGGGAACTGATGAATATCATTGAATACGCTTTTGTCCTCTGTCCCGGAGGGGATATACTGCCTTTGCATCTGCCAAATCATCTGATGAGAGGAAAATCCGCGAATGTGACAGAAAATCCTGAAAAACATGAGTCATCAGCAGAGGAGCGGAAAAAACTTGTGGATGCACTGGTTTCTGCAAAAGGCAACAAAGCCGAAGCCGCAAAAATTCTGGGAATCAGCAGGGTTTCTTTGTATAACCGTCTGAAAAAATATAATATTAAGACGTATAAGGGATTTCAGGGCTGATCTGAACAGTGCTGATTGACAATTCCCTCGGCAGGCTGTCAATTAAATTTTTTTACATTTAAGGTGATTTTCAGAAAAGAATATACCACAAAAGTAGCATAAGCTTCCAGCTTGTGCTATGAACTGAACAGGTATATTTATACCATTACTTGAAACATTTCGGCTGTAAAATACCGCATTTGAAAAACCTGCCTCAGCAGAGTTTATAAAAATGTAAATATCGGTATAGGTTAAACAGCCACGAATAACACGAATCTGCACGAATGCACAAAACATAATTCGTGTCATTCGTGCAATTCGTGGCTGTACCATTAAATCTTCTGAGTAATGGTATATTTTCAGAAATCAGCTAAGTACGGAATTTTTATTATTGGGGGGAATTATGATGAATACAAAGAACCGGGATATACGGATTACGATTCTTGGCTCCGGCACATGCGCTTTGTCGCTTCGCCGCAGCACATGTTCAGTGCTGATGGAATGCGGAGATGAAAAACTGCTGTTTGACTGCGGAGCCGGAACCATGCGCCGTCTGCTGGAGTCAGGCAGATCTGTGCATGAGATTTCCTTTGTTTTTCTGAGCCATTTTCACCCTGATCACAGCGGTGAACTGGCATCTTTTCTTTTCTCCAACAAATACCCGGACGGTTCTTTGCGGAAAAAGCTGCTGACCCTTGCGGGCGGAGAGGGGATTACATCTTTTTTCACGGGACTTGCAACTGTTTTCGGACCCTGGATAGAACTTGATCCAAGCCTTTTCCGCATTTTGGAAATGAACAGTGAGAAATCGGATCAAGGGAAATTTGATGCCTTTACAGTTCGCACAGCGCGGGTTGCGCACAATCCGGAAAGCATTGCATTTCGTGTGGAAAGTCCGGGCGGATATTCTGTTGTGTATTCAGGAGATACGGATGTCAGTGAAAATCTGGTCAGTCTGGCACAGGGCGCGGATCTGCTGATTTGCGAATGCTCACTGCCTGATGCCATAAAGGTTCAGGGGCATCTGACGCCCTCGCTGGCCGGGCAGATGGCATCACAGGCCGGAGTGAAAAAACTGGTTCTGACGCATTTTTATCCCCAGTGCGATGATGCGGATATTGTGTCTGAATGCCGGAAAACCTATGCCGGGCCTTTGGTGCTGGCAGAGGATCTGATGCAGGTGTAACTTAACCGATGTTAGGTGATTTCCAGAAAAGAATATCCCGGAAAAGCAGAAAAGCTTCCGGCCTGTGTCCTGTGCCTGTGAACTGAACCGGGATATTTATTTTCAGAAATCACCTAACAACCGGAAGTTTTTGTATCAAAAAGACCGGATTTGGATTATAATACCGATTCGCCATTGGTTTTATACAATGCGGGGGAGTGCAAAAATTAGCGGAGCGGTTTTCTGCACAGACGGAACTGCGGAAAAACTGACGGTATTGTATTAAATCAATAGAGAATTGGTATAATATAATTAAATTATTATAAAAAATAAGAATTAGGTTTTGGTTTTTCACATGTTAAGTACCTGAAATCACGTTTTATGAAAGGTTTTTCTTATGACAATTCAGAATGGGATGAATGAGAATGAACAGCGTTTTCTGATCCAACTGTATCAGCGAACACAGGGCAGTATTTCCGCACAGATTTCCATGTATGAAATCGGTGCGGAGCTGGGAATGGACAGAGTGCAGTCTTCCCGTGCAACCGAGGCTTTGATGTCTTTAGGATTTGCGGAAATCCGCAGTCTTTCCGGCGGAATCAGCATCAGCGGAGACGGTGTCAGGGAAGCGGAAAAGCATGTGACTGGTCCGGGCATAGAGGCAGCTCATAATCTGGGAAACAAAGCAGTTATTGATGAAAACAGCAGAGAAGCAGTGAACACAGTGCTGACAAATCTCAAGAAAATGGTTCCGGATATGGGGCTGGCGTTTGAACTCATGGAGGAACTGATGGCTGATATGAAAACTGTTGAGGCACAGATGATGTCCCCGCGTCCCAAAACACCCATTGTCCGGGAATGCTTTGTATCTGTTGGGAATATGCTGGAGAAAAACAAAAAAGGCAGAGAACTGAAAATTGTGAAGGATCTTCTGGCCGATTAAGTCCCTTTCCCCTGCTTTCCCCGTAACAGATCATTCCGGCTTCTGTCCATCCCTTCCTTTCATTTTTCCTTTTTCTTTACTTTATAATTTTGATAACTGATGATAAAATAAATATTGCCGGTTTTTTTGTTTCCGTCTTTCATTATTTTCAGTATGCCTGCGATTCCGTCATGTAAAATCCGGGCGGATCGGAAAATGCATCCGCGTCTGATTACCAAACCGCTTTCAGAAATCGGGGAATAAACGTGTTTTTTAACCACAGAACACACGGAATGCACGGAAAAACAGGATTTGAAATAAACCGGTATCCATGTTTTGAAAACGGATTGGTATGAAAAGGAAAAAAATATGTCTCAAAAACGCCGCACCCTCAGCCGGACATTTCTGGTAAATATGACAGTGCTGACATTTTTTTCCGTCACTGTCTTTGCCTCTTTCTGGCTGTACCATGCGTACCTCCGGTTTGAAAGAGATGTTGCCGGACTGAGAACCGAATATACCGAATCCCGGAAAGCAAAGCTGAAAAACGAGGTGGAAAGAACGGTGAATTATATAAGTTACATGAATTCTTCCACCGAAGAGAGGCTGAAAAAACTTATCCGGGAAAGGGTGTATGAGGCACACAGCATTGCCATGAATATTTACAGGGAAAACAGGGGCCGGAAAGAGGATGCCGAGATCATAAAAATGATAAAGGATGCGCTCCGGCCTGTGCGTTTCAATTCCGGAAGGGGATATTATTTTGCAGGGGATTTCAACGGCATTGAACAGCTTTTTGCGGATCGTCCGGAAATGGAGGGCAAAGATCTGTCTGCCATGCAGGACAGCGAAGGACGTTATGTTATCCGGGATATGATCCGCATTGTCAGGGAGAAAACAGAAGGTTTTTATCATTACACCTGGACAAAACCTGATGAACTGGAAAAAAACTTTCCCAAAATCGCATTTGTGAAACATTTTGAACCTTATGACTGGTTTATCGGAACCGGTGAATATCTTGATAACATGGAAAAGGATATTCAGGAGGAGGTTCTGGAACACCTTGTGAGCATCCGGTTTGAAAAAGACGGGTATCTTTTCGGAAGCAAATATAAAGGAGATCCGCTGTTCACCAACGGAAAAATTACTGTCGGGGAGCAGAGTATCTGGGAACTGGCTGATCCGAAAGGAATAAAAATTATTCAGGAACAGCGGAAAATTGTGGAGAACCCTGAAGGCGGTTTTGTCTTCTATTCCTGGCATAAACTGAATGATCCCCATACTTCCCCAAAGATTTCATTTGTCAGGGGAGTGCCGGAATGGGAATGGATCATCGGAGCAGGCATGTATGTGGATGAAGTGGAAACCGTCATACGGCAAAAAAGGGAAGCGATGGAGACCAGAATCCGGAATTATATTTTCAGGGTTTTGGGCATTCTGCTTCTTCTGCTTATCATTATCTGCCTGATGGCCTGGTATATGTCCCGCAGGATTATGGAAAATTTCAGTGTTTTTTTCTCCTTTTTTGAAACTGCTGCCACCAGTCACCGCCCTATTGAACTGACATCTCTTCATTACGCTGAGTTTGAAAAACTGGCTGTATCAGCGAACTGTATGATTGCGGATCGGATGCGGATTGAATCTGCGCTGCGCAAAAGCGAGGAAAAATTCCGCAATATTTTTGAACATGCCGGAGTGGGAATTGCTCATTTGGAAACAGACGGACGGTTCATCATTGCCAATGAAAAATACTGCCGGATCACCGCTTATGAACTCAATGAACTGCGTGCTCTTTCTTTCCGGGATATTCTCCATCCGGATGAATTGGAGACCGGCATCATACTCCTGCATAATCTGCTGAGCGGCAAAATTGAAAAAATATCCAGCGACAACCGCTATATCCGCAAAGACGGTGTCCTGATCTGGGGACATGTGACCGTATCTCTGGCACGGAAGGATTCAGGTGAACAGGATTATCTCATTGCTGTGCTGGAAGATATTTCCCAAAGAAAGGAAATTGAGCAGTCCCTGCGGATCAGCGAATCCAGATACCGGGAGCTTTTTGACAGCATGAGCAGCGGCGTGGCCGTGTATGACGCGGTGGAAGACGGGGCGGATTTTGTTTTCCGGGATTTCAATCGCGGGGGCGAACGGATTGAAAAACTGAAAAAAGAGAGTCTGATCGGAAAAAAAGTGACAGAAATGTTTCCTGCCATCAGGGAATTCGGGCTTTTTGAGGTGTTTCAGCGGGTGTGGAGAACCGGCATACCTGAACATCATCCCATCCGTATGTATCAGGATGACAGAATCGTCGGCTGGCGGGAAAACTATGTGTACAAACTTCCCACCGGTGAAATCGTGGCTATGTATGATGACATAACTGAACGCAAACAGGCCGAAGAATCCCTGCGGGAAAGTGAGGAACGGTACCGCGCGCTGGTTCATGCCTCTCCTGCCGCTATTTCCATTTTTCAGGACAGATACATGATCTTCACCAACCCGGCCGGAGCCAAAATCTTTGGTTTTTCTGATCCAAAGGAATGTGCAGGAAAACCGGGAATTGAATATATTGCTCCCGGATACCGGGAGAAAATTCTGGAACGGATCAGAACTCTGGAGGAAGCCAGACCCAATCCGCCTATGGAACTGGAAATCCTCAGAAATGACGGATCAAGTGTCCTGATCGAATCCATTTCGGTTCCCATCCGGATTCAGAACAGGAAAGCTGCGCTTCTCATCGGTCAGGACATCAGTGAGCGGAAAAAAGCAGAAGATGAGTTGAAAAGAACCAAAAATTATCTGGACAATATTCTCACTTCCTCACCCTACGCCATTATCGGGCTGGATGCGGAAGAACATATCACGGTTTTCAACCCTGCTGCGGAAAAACTGAGCGAAACACCGGCAGACAGAGCCCTGGGCAGAAAATTTCCGGAGGTGCTGTCATATTTCACAGAATGCGCCGAAGATGTCCGGACAGTGATGCAGAAGCGGCTGCCCGTTATCCGGGAACGGGTGAAAAAAGAGAAAAACGGGGAAATATGCTATTATGACATCATTATATATCCGCTGATCAGCGAAGGGCCGGAAGGAGCTGTACTCCGGATAGACTCGGTTACAGAAAGAATCCGTTTTGAGGAAATGATGATCCAGACCGAAAAGATGATGAGTGTGGGCGGACTGGCAGCAGGTATGGCCCATGAGATCAACAATCCTCTGGGCGGCATTCTCCAAAGCACCCAAAATATCCTGAGACGGATTTCCCCTGATTTGATCCGGAATGCAGAGGTGGCATCGGAATGCGGAATATCTCTGGACGCGGTGCGTGCCTATCTGGAAAAACGCAGTATTCTGAGTTTTTTGGACGGAATCCGGATTTCAGGTCAGAAAGCCGCTGAAATTGTGCAGAACATGCTCAGATTCAGCCGCCGCAGCGAATCCAGAATGGCCCTTTTTGATATGGCCGAACTGCTTGATAAAACCGTTGAACTTGCTGCCCATGATTATGATCTGAAAAAAAAGTATGATTTCCGGCAGATTGAGATAGTCCGTGATTTTCCCCCGGATTTCCCCAAAGTGCGCTGTGTGGCAACAGAAATTGAGCAGGTTATACTGAACCTGCTCCGGAACGCTGCCCATGCCATGTCAGCAAAGAAAGATCCGCAGACTCCCTCACGCATTACCCTGCGCCTCCGGAAAGATGGGGACAGGGCACGGATTGAAGTGGTGGACAACGGCCCTGGCATAGAGAAAAAAATCCGGCGCCGGATTTTTGAACCTTTTTTCACAACCAAGGAGGTGGGAGAAGGAACCGGACTGGGTCTTTCGGTTTCCTATTTCATCATCACCAGCAACCATAAAGGCAGCATGAGCATGGAATCTGAACCGGGAAAAGGATGCTGTTTTGTCATTCATCTGCCTTTTTAAAGGGATTTAGGGATTAGGGAATGGGGAATAGGGGCTCAGGGTTAGGGGTTAGTGGCTCAGGAATTAAGGGTTAGGGGAACAGGTCAGGTTTCACGTCTTCAGTATTTATTCTCAATCTCCAGTCCTCAGTCCTCAGTCCCCAATCCCCGGTCCCCAAATTTTTGATAAAGTTTTTGACAAAAATCAGAATTTATAATAATAAAGTTCTTTTCCTGTAACAGAATGCAGGAAATGTTTGTGGAATATGGATTTATTAACCCAAATAATGCAGTTGTCCCCAAACCGGAAAGACGGCTGCAGGCAAAGGAGGAAAATTTCAGATGGACAGGAAAACCCTGGGTTTGTTGGTAACGGAAGCTCTGCTGATCGTGGTTCTTGTTGTGGTGATTGGCATGGATTTCAACAAAGTTAAGGCTCCGGCGGAACATGGTGCCGCACCTGAGGCCGCAGTGGAAGAAAAGGCTGCAGGCGGTGAAGAGGCTGCTGTAACAGAAGCTGCCGAAGAAAAAGCCGAAGCCAAACAGGAAGAAGCTGCCGAAGAAAAAGCTGAGGCAAAACATGAGGAAGCTGCTGAAAAAAAGGCTGAGGTGAAAGAGGAAAAAGCAGCCAAAAAGGAGAAGCCGGCTGAAAAGGCGGCAGCGGCAAAAGAGGAAAAACCGGCTGAAAAAGCTGAGGCAGCAGCCAAACCGGCAGGCGGCGGGGCAGTGGGCGATGTCATTGCACTGGAATGTCCGGCCTATCCGCACACCAAAGGCATTGTCCAGTTCACCCATAAAAAGCATATGGAAGATTACAAAGTCACCTGCGGGGAGTGTCATCATGACGAAAAAGGGCAGCCCCTCAAAGATCTGAAAGCCGGTGATCCGGTCAAAGGCTGTCTTGAATGTCACAGCAAACCCGGCAAGGCTCCGAAACCCGCTGCCGGAGAAAAGATAACTCCGGAACAGAAACGGGAATACCATGTTGAAGCCATGCATGACAACTGTATTGAATGTCACAAAGAATTCAATAAGAAAAACAACAGCAAGGCTGCGGCTGTCACCTGTGCACAGTGCCATCCCGGGAAGAAGTAGCTGAAAGATTGTGAAAAACCAAAGCCACCTGCCCGGCAGGTGGCTTTTTTTTGTTATATAAGGAGCATGGAATGGTTTTCGGATACAGCAGCAACGCGTTTGTAAAATTTCCCCTCACAGAGGCCATCAGAAAAATTGCCCGGAGCGGATTTGGCGGACTGGAGATTATGTGCGACCGTCCCCATCTCTATCCTCCGGATTTCAGTATTAAGGAAGTGAGAAATATCCGGGATGCGCTGGAAAAAAATCATCTGAAGGTGACAAATCTCAACTGTTTCACCCTTTTTGCCGTTGGAAACACATATCTGCCATCATGGATTGAGGCCGACAAAATACGCAGAGATATCCGCATCCGCCATACCCTGGATTGTCTGAAGGTGGCAGCAATGCTGGGATGCGGCAATATTTCCATACCGCCCGGCGGGCCTTTGGAAAAAAACATGACTCGCAAAGAAGCTGAACTGCTTTTTTGCCAGGGACTGGAACAGGTGATTCCCCTGGCTGAAAAACTCGGCGTAAAAATGCTCATTGAACCGGAGCCGGATTTGTTTATCGAAAATACGGGAGAATTCAAATCCTTCATGCAGAATATCCGTTCGGACGCTGTGGGACTCAATTTTGACATCGGCCATTTTTACTGTGTGGGTGAAGATCCGGCAGCAGCCTTTGAGGAACTCTTTGCATGGGTGGGGCATGTGCATCTGGAGGATATTGCCCACAGCCGTGTGCATCAGCATCTGATTCCGGGTCGCGGGGCCATTGATTTTGCAAAAATCTTCAAAACCATGAAAGGGCTGGGATATGCCGGGGATATCTGCCTGGAGCTCTACCCCTATACAGATACACCTGAAGACGCGGGCCGGGAAAGTATGTCATATATCAATCCCCTTTTTGCGGAAAGCGGTCTGGAGATTGGCAGATGAAAGACAAAGCTGTTTCCGGAAAATCCTGTTCACAGTCCTTTTCTGTCCCTTTTTCCTATCCGGTTCATTTCACAAAAAATCTCTTTGATTCAGACAATTCTCTGCTGGCCGGGGTGCTGAACCGGCTGGGAGAAAACCGGCGTCACCGCGCCCTGGTATATGTGGATAAAGGTGTGGCGCTGGCACATCCTTCCCTGTGCAACCGGATTGCCGCATATTTTGAAAAATATGCGCAAAATCTGGAACTCAGCGATTCTCCGCAGGTTATTCCCGGAGGTGAGGCTGTGAAGGAGAATTGGGATACGGTGCATCGGCTAATACGGGAAATTGGGGAGCATCGTCTGGATCGCCAGAGTTATGTCATTGCCATAGGCGGAGGAGCGGTTCTTGATGCTGTGGGATTTGCCGCAGCCATTATTCACCGGGGACTGCGCCTGATCCGCATTCCCACCACCACACTGGCCCAGAATGACGCGGGAATCGGAGTTAAAAACAGCATAAATGAACTGGGACAGAAGAATTTCATCGGAACCTTTGCCCCGCCCTTTGCCGTGCTAAATGATGCAGATTTTCTGACCACCCTGGGTTTTGATCAGTGGATTGCCGGAATTGCCGAAGCATTCAAGGTTGCCATTATCAAAGATGCGGATTTTTTTGATTTTCTTTTGCACAATGCAGAAGCATTCCGGAACCGGAATCTGGAACGCATGGAAGAATCAGTTTACCGCTGTGCAGTTCTCCATCTGGATCATATCCGAAGCAATGGGGATCCTTTTGAATTCGGATCAGCCAGACCCCTGGATTTCGGACACTGGGCCGCTCACAAACTGGAAAGCATGTCCGGATACACCATTGGTCACGGCCAGGCCGTGTCCATCGGTATCTGCATGGACGCATATTCGGCCATAAAACAGGGGTTGCTGAAAGAAATGGAAATGGAACAGATTCTGGAAGGTCTTGCATGCAGCGGACTGCCCATCTGGCATCCCCTGCTGGAGCGTGAGGGAAAAGACGGATTCCCGGAAATTGCGGATGGAATAGAATCCTTCCGGGAGCATCTGGGCGGCCAGCTTACCATAACCCTGCCTTACGGTATCGGAAACAAAACCGAGGTACATCATATGGACAGGGGAATTGTGGCTGAAAGTATAGAATTTCTGAGAAAACAGCAGGAGCGGTTTCGCTTCTGAGAAATTCCGCTCTGTCATCTGCGGGAAATAAGATGATTTCCGGAAAAGAATATTCCGCCAAAGCAGCATAAGCTTCCAGCCTGTGCCTGAACCGGGATATTTATTTTCAGAAATCACCTAAATCTTTGGGCGGATCCCAGTCACTCATCCCAAACAGATACAGACCGCTGCTCTATCATTGTGGTATCAACCGACCCCGGACAGTACCTGGCGCACAGATCAACATTGTCTCCGGGATGGAAACGGCTGATCTTAAAATCAAAATCCCTAAGACGCTCATAAAAATCATGAAAAACCCAAACCCGCGTTTCCACAAAGATGGGAAAACCTCCGGGCAGATCAAATGTTTGGGCAAAATGGTGGATCAGCAGGTAAAAGCAGGCTGCGGAAAGATACCGGGGATCGGGCTGTTTATATATCTCAGGATAAAATCTGCTGACATGAATCTGACCGGAAAACAGGTTCAGAGAAAAAAGCAATGAACGGGAAATATCCTCACTGGTGATTCTGTCTGTGAGAAAATACTCAATGCAGCCATCTTCCACGGAACAGGAAACAGAGAACCGTCTCAGCAGTTCAGGAATATGGATTTTCATAAAAGCTGATTCGGGAGGGAAATCTTCCGGGCATTCTGTCACTTTGCAGATTTTCTCCTGGCAGGATTCCGGACAGCATGGCGCATCCGGGCATAAAAAGTAAAAAAAGGCATAAAAAAAGCGGGGCAGTATATTACCCCGCTCTTTTTTTTCAGATGAATAAGTCTTAGACGCATCCGGTCGGTTTGGGAAGTCCGGCCATTTTGCAGGCTCCCTTGCCAGGCCCTGACGGGAACAGCTCATAGATGTGTTTCAGCTTGAACTTGGTCAGCTTGGAAAGAACCCTTACCATAGGAGCAATACCGTTTTTCTCGTAATATTCCTGAAGGATTTTGATAACCAGAGTGTGTTCATCAGTCAGTTCATCTATACCTTCCTGAGATTTTACATACTGCACCCATTCTTTATTCCACTGCTTGTAGTCCAGAATGAAACCGTCTTCATCCACATCAAATGATTTTCCCTGAAATTCAACTATCGCCATTGATCAAATCCCCCTCTTTTAAGTTTAAGTCACGCAAATTATATACAATACGCATTTGTATATAGCATCCGCAGTTGCCGAAAAAATTTCTGAACTTTTTTTTATATGTTAGAATTAAAATTGTCAATATGAAAATTTTATCCGCAAACAATTTGTCCGTCAGCAGGTATCCGCAGAAACAGAATCCATACGGATGTATAAACAATTCCAAATGCTGAAATTATATTTTCATATTGACAACATTAAAATAGCAATATACAAAATAAAGCGGAACAAAGTCAAGAAAAATACGCTTTCCTTTTTAATTTTTTGCTTCAAAGTATAGGATTTTTTTATAACTTTTTAAATTTATTTAAAAAATTTTTTATGCCACTTAAGGAACAGTTTCATTTTTTTTAAAACCGGCCGTCTGTCCCGGACAGATATGAGGAAACAGGAAGGATTTATCCTCCGCACATGACAGGCAGGTCATACAGCCCGCTTGTACCCGGTATTGAATGCCGCCAGATTCCATATTAAGTAAGGTTCCATAAATTTTCGGGCATAAAATTTTCAGAAAATCCGGTTTTTTGAATACACGAAAATTTTTGTTTGCCTGCTTAATTCAGGAGAAAAAATGACAATTCTGACTGTCACATCCCGGACAAAAACGGAAATGATTGATATTACATCTGATATACAGGAAGCAGTTAAAAATTCCGGTATTGACGAAGGTATCTGCATGGTGTACGTTCCCCATACCACAGCGGCAGTGACCATCAACGAAAGTGCTGATCCTGCCGTAAAACAGGATATTCTCATGGTGCTCAATCAGATTATTCCCCAGCAGGCCGCTTACCGTCACGCGGAGGGAAATTCACCTGCCCATATCAAAGCAAGTCTGATGGGGGCATCAGAACTGGTGATGGTTGAAAAAGGCCGTCTCATTCTGGGAACATGGCAGGGCATTTTTTTCTGTGAATTTGACGGCCCCAGAACCCGGAAGGTTTTTATCCGCTTTCTGTGAAAAAGGATTCAGACGGATTCGCGGAAGATCAGTTATGATCCGGGTTTATCCCCTGTCCCCTATCCCGTTCATTTTTATGCTTTGCTGCAATCCCCCTGTCCTGATCATTAATTATAAGAGGAGCCTGCATATGGACGAAACCGATAAAAAACTGCTGAACCGGATACAGTCTGATTTTCCTGTTGCTTCCAGACCCTGGCTTGAAATAGGGAAACATCTCGGTATTTCAGAAGAAGAAGTGCTGATCCGTGTGGCCCGGCTGAAGGCAGATGGCATTATCCGGCGCATCGGGGGCAATTTTGTTCCCCATAAACTGGGTTTTGTCAGCACCCTTTGCGCTGCAAAGGTTCCGGAAGACAAAATCGGATTTTTTGCCGAAACGGTCAACCGTTATCCGGGCGTAACCCATAATTATACCCGTGACAGCCGCTTTAACGTGTGGTTCACCTTTATTGCTCCCAGCATGTCCGATATTGAGACAAATCTGAATGCCATTGCCAGGGACACCGGGGTCAGAGAGATTATCAATCTTCCGGCCACACGGGTGTTCAAGGTGAAAGCCGATTTCAAACTCTCATGAAAGATATACGCGCAGCACCTGTCATTTCCCATTCCCCTGCGTTCCGGGTGCAGCATAATCTGGATCAGACTGCCCGTCTGGTGCGTCAGGCCGCAGATCTGGGTGCATCTGTTGTCTGTTTTCCCGAAATGAATATCACGGGATATGACAACTCACCGGAAATCAGGGAAACAGCGCAGACAGTTCCTGGCCCGGCAAGTGACAGACTTTCACAGGTGGCGGCTGTGGAAAAAATGGTGATTCTTGCGGGAATGGCTGAAAAGGATAGTGGGTCAAATCAGTTGATCTAAACCTGGCACAGACGCCGAAAAAAATCCGTAAGGATTGAAATTATTATAGAAAAAAATTGAAAAAAACAAATCATAATCCCGGAAGGGATGACATTATCAGCCAGTTTGACCCACTATCAAATTTTTTTCAGATTTCATATTAAAATCACAGTCAGAGCCGCAACTATGAGAAAGCGGTATCCAAGAGGTGGAATATGTTATCATTTTTCAGTTTCCGGGATCTTTCTGTCCGCATCAAATTTCTGGCCGTCTATTCTCTGCTGTTTACCTCTGCCATGGGAATTGGAACATTTACCATATGGCATTATGTCAAAAAAACTGTGGAAAGGAATGTGGAAAGCGAGTTGGAAAATGTTACACGCACCATACGGAACATGGTCGAAGCCACAGCCAATGCCTCCATACGGAACAATCTCAAAGCCATTGCCGAGGCCAACCGGAATATGGTGGAGACTGTCTGGATGAAGATCGCTGACCGCAGCCTTACCGGGGGTTCGGTTTACAGACTTATGGAAGAGATGCTGATTTCCGAAGATTCTGCGCGCAAACTGACAGAAGATATACTGATGCGTCAGACCATCGGCAAAACCGGTTATGTATATTGTCTAAGCAGCAAAGGTGTGGTTGAAGTTCATCCGAAACAGGCCCTGATAGGCGGGGATCTTTCCCAATATGACTTTGTGCAGAAACAGATGCAGATGAAAGAGGGATATATTGAATATAATTGGAAAAATCCCGGTGACGACAAAGAAAAACCCAAAGCACTGTACATGACGTATTTCAAACCCTGGGACTGGATTGTTTCAGCGTCTTCCTACCGGGAAGAGTTTGTTGAAATGATACATCCCGAAGAATTCAGTGAAAAAGTGCTTTCCATCCGTATCGGGAACAGCGGTTATCCTTATATTATGGATACACGGGGAAATGTGGTCATTCATCCGGAAATAAAGGGAAGCAGTATTCTGGAAAGCAAAGATACGGACGGCCGGTATTTCATCAAAGAGGTTTGTGAGAAAAAAAGCGGAAAAATCAGATACCTGTTGAAAAATCCGGGTGAGAGTCATCCGAGGGCAAAATGGCTTGTATTTGATTATATACCGGAATTTGACTGGATTGTGGCTTCGTCCGCGTATGAGGATGAATTCTATGCCCCTCTGAAAACTCTGCGCAATATCCTTATTGTCACCATACTGGGAACCCTGGTGCTGATGGTTCCCCTTACCCTGTTTGTGACATCCCGGATACTCAATCCCCTAACCCGTGCCTCAGAAGCAGCACACTCCCTTGCCCGTTTTGATCTTTCTGTCCAGGTGAAGGCAGAAGGCAAAGATGAAACAGGCCGTCTTCTGGAGTCCGTGAGACTGATGATTGAAAGTCTAAGGCAAATCATCAGCAATATTGCAGAAACAGGCAGGAAGGTGGATTCTTCAGCAGAGAGAATATCAGAAACCATGAGTGATCAGGCAGCCGTCAGTATTGAGCAGTCTGCCGCTGTTTCTGAGATTTCCTCCACTATGGAAGAATTTTCAGCAACCTCGGCCCAGATCGCGGAAAATGCGAATTCCGTTACACGGATAGCAGATCAGACCCTGAAAAGCGCAAAGGAAGGGGTGAACTCCATAGAAGATGTGATGCGGAAGATGGATCGGATCAACGGGGACAATCAGAACAATACCAGGGAGATTACCGCGTTAAGCGCGAAAACCGATGAAATCACCAAAATCATGGGACTTATCAACAATATTGCGGATCAGACCCGTCTGATTGCCTTTAATGCCAGCATTGAGGCGGCCGGCGCGGGGGAAAAAGGCAGACGTTTCGGGGTTGTGGCATCCGAAATCCGCAGACTGGCTGATTCAGTCACGGAATCCACTGATGAAATCGAAGCCCGGATCAGTGAAATCCGGGAGGCCGTCAACCGCATGGTCATTGCCTCGGAAGTCAGCACAAAGGGAATCCGGGAAGGAACTGAACTTTTCACACATACAGTTGAGCGGCTTAATGAGATTCTGGACGGAGCCCAGTCCACCACCGATGCGGCCCGGCAAATATCCCTGTCCACCCAGCAGCAGAAATCAGCCACCGAGCAGATTGTGGTTTCCCTCAGGGATATTGCCAAAGGCGCAGGCCAGACCTCTTCTGCCATCACCCATATATCCGAAGTCAGCAGAGACCTGAAACATCTTTCAGAGGAACTGCAGACAATGATCAGCCGCTTCACTTTATCCCGCGATTCCCGTTAAGAGAAATATCCGGCAGTGCCGGGGAGTGCAAAAATTAAGCGGAGCGGTTTTTTGCACATACACCCGGAGGATTGCAAAAATTGGTAATGGGTCAAATCCGCTGATTCGGGGCTGCCATCGGAGCAAAAAATCCGCAAGGATTGATATTATTATAGAAAAAGCCAAAAAACAAATCAGAATCCCGGAAGGGATGACATTATCAGCCGGTTTGACCCACTATCAAAGAATTATATTTCAGCAGGTTTTGCTGAAATAAGCAGGCAGGCAAAAGTTTTGGTGTATTCAAAAACCGGATTTTTCCAAAAAATCCGGTTTTTCTGAAAACTTTATGCCCCAAAATTTATGGAACCTTACTTAAAGACAGAGAGGAAGGATCGGAAATGACAGCAAAGACTGCTGACGATCTGCTGACAGAACTGTTCTGTCAGGAGGTGAAGGAACTGGGGGGGCAGAACGGGCTGTCTGCGGAAGAGCAGGAAAGGATCATCACCGTGTTCCGGCAGGCCATGTCCAATTCATTTATGGATGACCAGCAGATTTATCTGAAACTGAGCGGGGAATCTGCATAAATGAAAATCCAAAGTCTGAAACTGGAAAATATTGGATGTTTCACAGAAAAAAATATCGGATTCAGCGATCTGACCGTGATTCACGGAGAAAACCGCACCGGCAAATCCACTCTGGTGTATGCTGTTTTTTTTGCTCTTTTCGGAAAACATCTCAATCCCCAGCTCCGGGTCCAGGATTTGTGCAGGAAAGGGGAAAAAAGCGGCAAAGTGCTCCTAAGTTTTGAGCAGAACAAAGAATTTTTCCGGCTCTGCCGTTCCACGGATCATATGCCGCATATTGAGCGGAAAGGGGATGCCCCTGATTTGTGGCAGCCCTTTGGTAATGATTCCGCAGACCTTTTGCAGAAACTCATCTTTCCTGCGCCGGAAACAGCTTCTCTGACCTCTTTTTTCCGGGAAAGCGAACTGATCCATTTTCTACAGGATATGCCCCGGTATGACAAAACCCTGGTGCAGAGCATGACCGGCATGGATCGGGTGCAGATTCTCCGCTCAGCCTTCAAAAAATCACTGGGAAAAGCCAAAGAATACCGGAAAGCCGTACTGAATGCTGCTCCAAAGCACACGGCTGATCCACTGAGTGCCGAGCTTGTCAGCAGGCAACTGGTCCATGCAGAAGAGGAAATGAAAAAACTGGAAGCGTCCTGTGATCAGCTCCGGAATCAGAGATCAGAATATCATACAGCATATCATCTGCTGCAAAACCAGTGTCAGGGGAAAAAAAAGGATTTGGAAAATCTTCTGAAACAGCAGAAAAAAAATCCATCTGTGGCGGATCTGGAAAAGGAAATGCGGGAAACGGAAAAAATTCTGGCCGGGGCTGAAGAAATTTTCCGATCCGGCGATGAACTGCTGCGCCGGGCCGGAGCTTTGTCCCAGCAGAGAAACCATCTGCAAAACCAAATCCGGAAATTCATGCAGTTGTCCGGAGAATCCCTCTGTCCTGTGTGCGAACAGTCCCTTGCTCCGGAAAGGACTGGGGATCTGATTGCAAAAGCAGAGCAGAGAAATGCCCAACTGCTGACAGAGCAGAAGGAAACTGAAACCGCGCTGGACTCTGTGACGGCCCGGAAAAAAGAGATTGCCGCAGCAATGGAAAGAGCCGGACAGATCCCTTTTCAGATCAGGGAAATCCGCGATCTGGAGGCACGAATCAGACAGTTGGAACAGGAAACAGAGCATCTGGCTGCTGAGGTAAAGGAAAAAGAACCGCTTTACGGAAAAGCAGGGGAGGATGATTCTGCTGAAAAACTGGAAACCCGCCGGAAACTGCTGCAGGAAGATATTGTCCGTTACAGGGTGCAGATCGGCAGGCAGGAGGAAACTCTGCGCCGCATCGGGGAAAACCGGAAACATGCACAGACAGCGGACAGAAAGGTGCTTCTGTGCCAGGTGGCGTGTCAGGCTTTGGACGGAGCAGTTGCCAATCTGGGTTCCCGTGTCATGGAAAAGGTGCGGGAGAGTGTGGGTGACTGGTCAGAGCATTTCACTTTTCTCAACCGTTTTGACATTGATATTTCCGGATCAGAACTGCTTCCCGTGATTCAGGCCAAAGGATACCGGTACAAACTCAGTCAGATGAGCAAAAGTGAAAGGATATTTCTCTACCTGATGCTCAAACTGGCTATGGGTGATGCTTTGGGACATCCGGGAATATTTGTTCTGGATGATCCCGCAGACGGACTGGATCACAAACGCAAACAAACCCTGGCCTGGCTGCTGAGTGAGGTTGCACGGAAACGCCAGGTCATTGTCACCACCAACGACAGCGCGTTTGCAGACCTGTTTCCCGCCGCGTCCCGGACAGAACTCAATGGAACAGCATGATTAATACTCTGTCAGTCTTGAATCTGCGATTTGCAAAAACCGGATTTTTTGGAAAAATCCGGTTTTTATGCACACTTCAGATCATAAAATCAAGTCAAAGTTCAGTACAGGAAAGGAAAAGAAAATGATAAGCCCCCAATCTTTTGTGGAAGCAAATATCTATCAGAATGAAGAAGCGGTTGTTCAGGATGCCTTACGTCATTTGCTTCGTTCACGCCCTGAACTGAAAATTCAACTGGCAGTTTATCAGTATCGGAAACAGAATGTTTCTCTGGAAAAAGCAGCCAATCTTGCCGGTGTAAGCTGGGCGCAGATGAAAGATATACTGACAGAACAGGGCATTTCGCTTCGGATCGGGCCTGAAACAGTTCCGGAAGCATTGGAAGAAATCTATGCTTTGCGTAAGGAATTGGAGCAGTCATGACCGTTATCGCAAATACAACTGTAATTTCCAATTTTTCGGCTGTGGGACAGATACATCTCCTGTACAGGATTCACAGAAATTATCCTGCCGTCTGAAAATCTCCCTTCATCCCTTTGCAAAAGAGGAAAATTTCCTGTTTATTCCGAACCCAGGTTAAAATACTGTTTTTTTATTCCCGGAATTCTGATATTGTCACTTTCATTACAATCCGGAAGAATGGGAATAAAAAACAGAGGAAGTTGTGTTATTAAAGGATCACTGACATGAAATCCAATCCGGTAGTGCTACACAAGTAATGCTGAATTGAATTTCCGGATAAAATAACGGATTGAACGGATATGATTATCATCATTTTTGGAAAACGGAAGAGTTTTTCTGACCAGCCGGGAAACACTCTGCCGGAGTGTGCAGCTGAATCTTTCAGTATGGTCCGTCTGTCCTGTTTCCTTTCCGGAGGGTCTGTGCCTGTTTTTGGGTATAACTTTCTCATATGCTTCCAAAAAATCAGAATGACAGACTGCGCACTGACGGTAAACACCCG
>CAZHPS010000057.1:0-20754 GCA_964534335.1 uncultured Desulfobacterales bacterium | reverse complement strand
GTTCAGATAGGCAATCGCGCCTTCCTGGATTGCACTGGCAATCTCCTGCATTTTTTCGTTTCCTGCGGGCGCTGCCTTGACAATTCCTGCCAGTACGATAGCGAAAAGAATTCCCACCACTCCGACAAATGTACTCACCAACGGCACATTATTCAATACGAATTCCATTTTACCTCCATCCAATTGTTTTGTTTTCAACTGTTACGGTTAAACACATTCATACCTTCCCCTGCACCTTTGCAAAGGACTGTCACCACTGCATCCCGCCCTCTTTCGAGAAAAGCATCCAGGTCCCGGATTTCATCCGGTCTGAATTTTCCCAGAACATAATCCGTTACCTCAATGCCCGGGCCGGGATGTCCGATGCCCATACGGATGCGCACAAAATCGCCACCGCCAAAGACATCGCTTACCGATTTGATTCCTTTATGCCCTCCGCTGCCTCCTTTCTCTTTGATTTTGATTCGTCCGAAATCAAGATCCATGTCATCATGGATCACCACAATCTCCCGGCTGCATATTCTGAACCAGGTTGAAAGCTCATACAGTGGCGGCCCGCTCAGGTTCATGTATTTCATGGGTTTTGCCAGAAAAATATCTGCACCTTCAATTTTTCCCCGGCCAAAAACCGTTCCGAATTTCTCTGCTTCAAGGGGGATGCCATACTGCCCTGCCACTTTGTCCAGCACCATGAATCCGATATTGTGGCGGGTTCTTTCATATGCCTTTCCCGGATTCCCCAGACCGGCCACCACACGCAACTGACCCTGCATGAAAGACTATTTTTCCTTTTTTCCTTCTTTAACCTCTTTTCCTTTAGCCTCTTTTCCTTCTTCACCCTCTTCAGCCGCTTCACCTGCTTCCGCACCTTCCTCTTTGCCTCTGGCGGCACCGAGTATGGTGAGGACAGTGAAATTGACTTCAGCCGGAAATTCAAGCCCCTCAAAGGAAAGTTCTTTGATATGCACGGAATCCCCCACATTCAGACTGGTCACATCCAGTTCCACTGATTCCGGGATATCTTTGGGATAGCATATCACTTCCAGGGTGCGGCGGATGATCTGAATCATGCCGCCCATTTCAACACCGATGCATTTTCCCTTGATTGCAACCCGCACTTTTACACGGATTTTCCGATCCATGTCAACCTGATAGAAGTCCGCATGGATATAATTCCGCGTCACAGGGTGGGTCTGCAGTTCTTTGAGCATGGCAATACGGCTGGATACTCCGCCGTTTTCAACCGTAAGATTGAAAAGAAGCCGGCCCGCGCTGCGCGCCTTCACCACTTTTTCAAGCTCTTTTCTGTTGACAGAAAGATGGGTGGATTCAATTCCGTGACCATAAAGCACTGCGGGAATTTTTCCCTCCCTCCGCAGAGCACGTGATGGCCCGTTCCCCCGGCCTGTCCTCATATCTGCTTTTAATTCAAGTAAATCCAAAAAATGTTCCTCCTTTACACTTCAGAAAACGGACAATGCTCCGCAGTTTTTTGAGTTTTTCCTGTATCAGACAAAAAGAGAGGTGACCGAATCCCCCTTATGGCTCCGGATAATGGCTTCACCAAAAAGTCTGGATATGGTCAGTACTTTGATTTTACCGCAACTCCGGGAATTTTCCTTTAAAGGAATGGTATCTGTCACCACCAGACTTTTCAGTTCGGAATCACAGATCCGATCCACTGCCGGCCCGGAAAGCACCGGATGGGTGCAGCAGGCATGGACTTCTTTTGCCCCGTTTCTCATAAGTGCTGCCGCGGCTTCGGTCAGTGTTCCGGCTGTATCCACCATGTCATCCAGAAGTATGGCGATTTTGTCCTTCACATTGCCGATAACGGCCATGGCCTTGGCCTCATTGGGAACTTCCCGGCGTTTGTCAATAATGGCAAGTCCGGCTGCCAGACGTTTGGCAAATGCCCTTGCCCGCTCCACACCTCCGGCATCAGGCGAGACCACCACGATATTTTCGTCAAACCTGTCCTTGATATAATCAAGCAGCACAGGTGTCCCGAAAAGGTTATCCACCGGAATGTTGAAAAATCCCTGAATCTGTCCGGCATGGAGATCCATTGTAATAACCCTGTCTGCTCCGGCAGTAGTCAGCATATCGGCCACAAGCCGTGCACTGATGGGAACCCTGGGTTCCACTTTTTTGTCCTGCCGGGCATAACCGTAATAGGGCATGACTGCTGTTATCCGGCTGGCCGAGGATCGCTTGCATGCATCCAGCATCAGCAGCAGTTCCACAAGATTGTCATTTACCGGAGAGCATGTGGGCTGAATCACAAAAACATCTCTCGCCCGGATGTTCTGATGAATCTCAATCTGTATTTCGCCATCACTGAAGCGTTTGACTTTTGCTCCACCAAGGGGCATGTCAAGGTAGTCGCAGATTTTTTTCGCCAGACCCGAATTCGCGTTTCCCGAAAAAATGGTGATATCTTTCATTTCAGAAATTCATTCCCAAAGCTGGCTGGGGCGGGAGGATTCGAACCTCCGGAATGCAGGAACCAAAATCCTGTGTCTTACCGCTTGACGACGCCCCAGTAAAAAATAAAATAAGGGTATTCACTTCATCCCGGCCTGTGCGGAGATTGTCATACCGTCAGATCAGCCTGATACAGCCGCCATCCCTTATGATTTTCAGCCGAAACAGACAGATACGCATACTCAGCCTTTTTTGCATCTGAAAAAAGACCAAATACTGTCGGCCCGCTTCCCGACATCAGGCTTCCCTCAGCCCCGCAGTCCGCAAGAGCCTTTTTTGCTTCACAAATCACAGGAAAAAGGGAGGCCGTGACTGTCTCCAGATCATTGCACAGATGCCGTGCAGGATCAAACCTGTGTTCCTTAAAGAGAGTATCTTTAATTATTTTTTTGCATTTTGTCAATCCCAAATTCAGGTTTTTATATATCATAGCGGTCGATACACTGAAATCAAAGGAGATAAGCACAATCCGGAAATGTGAAAAATTTTTCCAGGGCATCAGTTTTTCCCCGATTCCGGTGGCAATGGCCGGTCCCTGAAAAAGAAAAAAGGGAACATCCGCGCCCAGAGACAGTCCCATTTCCGAAAGAGAAGAGCGGTCAAAGGGAAACCTGTAATGCCTGTTCAGAGCCATCAGCACTGATGCGGCATTGCTGCTGCCCCCTCCCAGACCGCCTGCCACGGGAATATGTTTTTCGATGAGGATATGCACACATCCGGATATTCCTGCCCTGTCAAAAAACAGTTCCGCAGCCCGCCATGCAAGATTGCTCCCATCCGTGGGAACTCCGGGATGGGAACAGGAAATTTTCATCTCAGGCTTGTCAAAATCCAGGGTAAGAATATCATAAAGGGAGACAGGGCACATCAGGCTCAGCAGATCGTGATAACCGTCCGGCCGCTTCCCGGTCACCTCCAGAAACAGGTTGACCTTGGCAGGGGACAGCACCTTCACATATCCGTCCCCCTCTTCCCTGATGCAGGGTTCAGATCCAAAATCCATCTCAGCGCACCAGTTTAATCACCAGGAAGCCCCTGTTTATTCTTCGGATAAAAAAGTGCATGGCCTCACCGGGTTTGACACTGTCAACCGCTTTCCGGTAATCCCCTGTGTTCTGAATGGGCTGATGGTTGATCTCCCGGATAATGTCTCCGCTCATAAAGCCGGCCGATTCCCCTTTGCTGCCGGATTCCACATCTGTGACAATAATTCCCTCATTCTGCGGAATATTGTATCTGGCAGCCATTTCCGGGCTCAGTTCGGAAACCTGTATGCCGAGATCATCCTTTTTTTCCTGCTGCCGGGTTCCGTCCGCCAGCCGTTCCTCCTCCCGTTTGGAAACCGTGACACTGAAATGTTTTTCTTTTCCGGCCCGCAGGACATCAATTTCAGCCTTTTGTCCCACACCAATGTCTGCGATCATCCGTGTCAGATCACGGGTGGTTTTGACCGGACTGCCGTTTACGGCCACGACTATGTCTTTTGCCTGAATACCGGCCTTATCAGCAGGATCATCTTTGAACACCTCGGTCACCAGCACTCCGTCTTTTCTGTCAATTCCATAGTATTCAGCAAGTTCAGGGCTGATATCCTGAATAGCCACGCCCAGCCAGCCCCTGGTGACCTCTCCGCTCTTTTTCAACTGATCAATAATTCCTTTGGCAGGATTGATGGAAACGGCAAAGCCGATTCCCTGTCCGCTGGCAATAATGGCCGTATTGATGCCGATTACCTCCCCCTTCATATTGATCAGGGGGCCTCCGCTGTTTCCGGGATTGATGGATGCATCAGTCTGGATAAAATCATCATAGGGGCCGGAGCCGATAACTCTTCCCTTTGCACTGACAATGCCGGCAGTCATGGTATGCTCCAGGCCAAAGGGATTGCCGATGGCCACCACCCACTGGCCGATTTCCATCTCGTCAGAATTGCCAAGACGGCAGGCAGGCAGTTTTGCGGCAGCTTTGACCCGGATAAGGGCAAGGTCGGTGTTGGGATCTCTGCCCACAATCTCGGCATCATATTCCTTTTCATCATTGAGACGCACCTTAATGGCATCCGCACCCTCAATTACATGGTTGTTTGTTACGATATAGCCTTCCGAATCAATGATAAAACCGGAACCAAGGCTGCGCTGCTTAAAGTCCCTCTGGGGATCGCCTCCGAAAAATTTTTCAAAAAAATCAAAGGGATCTTCCCCAGAAGGCCCTTTTCCGAACTGGCGGAACACCCTTCCTCCGCCTTTGACCGTTTTTTCGGTGCGGATATTGACCACAGACGGCATGACCTCTTTGGCAATTTCACTGAAACTTTCCGGTGCATTCAGGTTTTTGGCAGATGCTTCCCCTTCCGGATATCCGGCAGAAAAAGCTGCAAAAACAGATGTCAGGACAAAAAGGATGAAATACTTTCTGAACATATGCGTTCCTGTCTCATTCATGGTGATACTCCTTTTCTCAAAATAATGATCCAATTTTGCTTTTTCCGTCATACCGGCAAAACCCCTTATCCGGAATGTGAAAACTCCGGATTCCGTTACGCCGGAAGCAGGTTTCGTACCGAAAAAAATCAAAATTGAATTATTAAGCAGGTCAACGAAATTTTTCGTGTATAAAAAACCGAATTTCTCAGGAAAAACAGGTTTCCTGAAAATTTATGGAACCCCAAACCTTTGGGAAGGATTTTATCCGGCTTCTCTGACATACAGTATTCTCAGATCATAAAGGATATGCCTGAGCATATCCTCTTCCTGCTTTGTGAGGTTTCCCCGGGTTTTATCCTCCAGCATGGCCAGAATGTCAATGGTCTGTTTTGCCGCAGGCAGATTTTTTGTTCTGCCCCCTCCGGGTTCCTCCAGCACACCCAGATTCACCAGTACCGAGGAATTCAGGGAGAAGATGAACATGGCAAAATCAATTTTTGGCAGATGCCTTCCAGCCGCACCGGCTGCCGCATAATCTCTGGCCACTTCCTCTGCGGATTTGTTTTTTTCAGACATATGAAAATTTCCTTTGTATATGCCATGTGCAGTTTTTTGACAATTCAAAGAAAACACATAAGGATGCACAGGAATTTTTTTGTGAACCCCTGTGAACCCTTTGTGTCTTTGCAATATGAAACAAACCGCACATCACATTCCGTAA
Organism: uncultured Desulfobacterales bacterium; assembly: GCA_964534335.1. Taxonomy (GTDB): domain Bacteria; phylum Desulfobacterota; class Desulfobacteria; order Desulfobacterales; family Desulfococcaceae; genus JAABRU01. The sequence goes on along the minus strand of CAZHPS010000057.1, from coordinate 15,123 downwards.
ACCGCACTCTCTTCAGATTTCCGGTATGGTTACAGTTCCAGGGGAATCACGGTATTGACCAGCGGCAGTTTCCGCAGTTCCTCCAGCACATTTTCGGGAATTGACGTATCTGTGCGCAGGAAAATGATGTTGCGTTCCCCGTCCCCTTCCTGTCCCACCTGCATACGGCCAATATTTACACCGTATTTTCCCAGTACAGTGCCGATGCTGCCGATGGCTCCGGGTTTGTCCTGATTGTGAATCAGCGCGGAATGTCCCTGGGGAATCATTTCCAGACGGAAATTGTTGATCCGGACAATGCGGGGATCATTTTTGCCGAAAACTGTACCGGCAACGGTTATATCCATTTCGGTTGTAACTGCCTTCACCCGAACCAGACTGAGATATTCCTCTGCATCTGAACTGCCGGTTTCTGTCACGCGAATTCCGCGATCTTTGGCAATCAGAGGCGCATTGACTGAATTGATCCCTTCCTTTATCATGGGCGTCAGCAGCCCCTGTATCACAGAAGTTGTCACGGGTGACAGATCCAGTCCCTTGAAATCTCCCATGTATTCAATGGAAATTTCTTTCACCGGCCCGCGTATAAGTTGAGACATCAGGCATCCCATCCGATCTCCGAGGTGCAGCCAGGGATGGAGTTTTTCCAGCAGTTCGCCGGTTACAGACGGCACGTTCACTGCGTTGACAATGGTTCCGGTTTTCAGATAATCAATGATCTGTTCCGCAACAGCTATGGCAACATTGGTCTGTGCCTCTTTGGTGGAAGCACCCAGATGAGGCGTGCACACAAAATTGTCAAGTTCCAGCAGGGTCGATGCTCCCGGAGGTTCTGTTTCAAACACATCCAGCGCGGCTCCCGCGACTTTGCCGGATTTCATGGCCTCATACAAATCCGCCTCATTGACAATGCCGCCCCGTGCGCAGTTGATGAGCATGACCCCGTCTTTCATCTGTGCAAAAGCAGCCTTGTTGATAAACCCGACAGTGTCTTTGAGTTTGGGAACATGCACAGTGATATAATCAGATTTCTGATACAGTTCCGCAAGGGAGACGCTTTCAAATCCTGCCTTTGCGATCTGTTCCGGCGTTACAAAGGGATCATGGACAATGACCTGCATTTTCAGGCCCCGTGCGCGGTCAGCCACAATGGAGCCGATTTTGCCGAATCCGATGACACCCAGCACCTTGTTGAAAATTTCCCTGCCCTGCAGTTTTTTCTTTTCCCACTTGCCTGCCTTGAGAGTGGCAGTGCCTCTCGGAATGTTGCGCGAGAGAGCGAGCATCATGGAAATGGCATGTTCCGCAGTGGTGATGACATTGCCTGTAGGCGTGTTCATCACAATGATGCCCCGCTTGGATGCCGCAGGAATGTCCACGTTATCCAGACCAATGCCGGCCCGTCCCACCACTTTGAGTCGATGGCCTGCGGCCAGAATGTCTTCCGTAACTTTGGTTGCGCTGCGGATAACCAGAGCATCATAGTCTCCGATAATCCCTTTCAACTCTTCGGGTGACAATCCGGTTTTGACATCCACATCAATGCCTTCAGCTTCCTGAAACATCCGAACCCCAATATCACCAAGATTGTCACTGACCAGTACTTTCATGAAATTTTCCCCTTTCAGAACGGTTGTTAAACACTGATTGAATAAGTAAGATAAACGGTGCGCGACACGCGCATCATTCTCACCGCTTGCTTATAAAACTATTTTGCCCTGATATATAAATCTTTTTTGTCTGACCCCGGTATGGATCTTTCCTCCACTGCAAAAATATCTGTTTTTGCTTTCACAAGTTCGGAAAATTTTTTGTATCCAAAGAGACGCTGATCAAAATCCGGCTTAATTTTTCTGAGATAACTGCCAAAAGTGCCAATTTGAACCCATCCCTCCTCATCACTGGACTGCTCAAGTGCATCCAGCACAAGCTTTTTCGGAAAATTGTCGTCCTGCTGTTTTGGACTCTTATCCTGCACAGATTCCTCTGCCTGTTTTTGCAAATTTTCCGTTTTTGCCAGGGAATTGGAAGCCCCCATTTTGTCAGACGAACGCAGAATTTCCGTAAAAATAAACTGGTGACAGGCATTTCTGAAAGCCTCGGGTGTTTTATGCTCCCCAAAGCCAAGTACGGTAAGCCCCTCTTCTCTGAGCCGCATCGCCAGACCTGTAAAATCGCTGTCGCTTGTGACCAGGCAAAACCCATCGAATTTACCGGTATAGAGCAAATCCATTGCATCTATAATCAGCATACTGTCTGTGGCATTTTTGCCTGTTGTGTATGCAAACTGCTGTACCGGTTTGATGGCATAGGTTTGAAGCACTTTTTTCCATGATGCACTTGTCGGTGCGGTAAAATCCCCGTATATGCGTTTGACTGTGGCTTCGCCATACCGTGCAATTTCAGCAAGCAGTTCTTTAATGACAGCAGCCTGTGCATTGTCAGCATCAATAAGAACAGCCAGACGGCGGGCCGGTTCTTCAGATTCTATTTTTGCCACAAGTTTTGGAGATAACATAATGTCCTGCCTGTTTCAGAATTTTTATTACAGCGTTATTTCCTGGTAAACTGAATCTCACCCATAACTGCTGAAATTTTTTTCAGATTTCATATTAGATTTCGCTCTATCAATTCCCTGAGTTGTTTCAAATCCGGAAATTGATGATAATCAAAATTTTTCTTCGCAAATTTATAGTACTTCTTTAATGGAAAACCGGGCAGTATTGACTGTAAGGAAGATGCAAAATCTTTTCCCTGGAAGTAAATTAAAAAAACAAAATTTTCCATGAAATCCCTGTTAAAAGTATCAATAAAATTTTGATAATTTTCTAAAAAAATATCTTTTGTCCAGCAATCCGCAAATGATTTTGCTTTTGCTATTCTGTTCCATGCCTCATTTTTGCAAAATTCTTCATCCAGTCTTTCCGGCAGTTTTCCGCTTTTTTCAGTCAATTTTGTACCAAAGTTGGTTTCCCCTGTCCGCATTTGTCCCATTGTATGTCTTATAGCCTGATAATACTTTATTTTTTCTGCGGCTTCAATAAATTTGCTTTTAACATTGTTTTCTGAATGAATAGAGTATTTTTCACACAAATTTCCTTCTTTCAAAAAAGAAAAAACCAAAGAGGTGTCAAAAAGATAATTTTCAACAGTATTTCTGTATGAATAATAGCAATATTTCCTTTCCTTATCCTGTTCAAGCATTGGGGCTTGAGGAATTGCTTTGTCAAAATCTCTGTCACGAAACAAAATATAGAAGTCCGATGGTTTTTCAACCCCTTTTGTTTCTTTGTACTGTATAATGGCCCCCGCCCCTCTTATACTGCCGATTGAATCAATTTGAACACCAATTCCGGCTGTCACTTTCTCCAATATATCGTAATCATGACTGCCACTTGTCCCCTCACAATAAATCTTTGCAATTTTATTCATCTGGCAACCGTATGATTTGATTTTCACTCTCGTCGAACATTGTAATTACACTGTTCGAGTGCGTTGTAAAAATAAACTGATTGTGATGTCCCATTGCTGACAAAGCTCTGACAAGAGTCTGCTGCAATGGCGGATGGAGATGCAATTCCAATTCATCTATAATAATAATGGAGTTGTTGATATTCCACCGCGTAAAATCCATTAATATTGGAAAAACTGCCCTTTCTCCGGCAGACATTCCTGATATTTCATATTGGGAATGACCGTCATGCAAAAAGAAATCAGGAGCTTTTGCCTTTTCATATATATCAAAACGGGGGGATGGTCCGACAAAACTCCTGTCAGGAAACACCTTTTTGTATAACTTTTCCAAATTATAATAAAAATCAAATTCCCCCTCTTTGATTGTCCGCTTTCCCTGCTGAACTGCAGAATGATAATTGTAAGCACTTGCCAGAAAATTTCTGATATCATCCAGTTGTGAACTTTTACCATCCAGAAGATTGGTGATATTGTGTGAATTCCGCTGTTCCGTATACCAGTAGATATTTCCCACATTTTCAAAAAGCAGATTTTTCTGAGGGGTCAGGCTTGCCAGTCTTTTGGCATACTGATAACCGCTGAACTGATAAAAAACCTCTTTTGGTCCTCTGGCAACTGTTCTGTTTTTTTGATAATCAAAAAAAATGGTTACATTTTTCTCTGATGCAGGCAGACTCAAAAGTCTCACCCCCATTTTTTTAAGCTGATTTGCATATTCACGGGTTATTTTTATTTCATCATCATCAAACATGATTTCAGCTTCTATCTTAAGCGGAAGCTGACCGGTTTGCAAGTGTCTGTATTCAAAACCCGGCCAATCCAAATTTTGGGGATTGAATTTTTCTCTGACAGCCGATGCCAATAAAATTACTATCGCCTGCAGAACAGAACTCTTCCCTGTTCCATTATTGCCAACAATAAGCGTTTTTTCATTTACAGATCCATCCGAATCTGTGAACAGAAAGGATTTTGGTTGTAAAAATCTTTTATAATTCTGAAAAATTAATTTTTTTATCTTCATATCTGTCTTCTCTTTGTGTTACATTATTTTTTCTCAGCAACAAATTTAGTGCTGTCAAACAAACTCTTCCTTCCGGCTGACAATTGAAAACAAAATTCCCATAAGAAGATCTATTTCTTTCAGATAATATTCATCCATATCAATATATGCTTTGTTTTCTGTCAGTTTTACAAATTTCCAGTAGACCTGCTCCCATACGCGAATCAAAAAATCACATACCGAAACGAACCTGATTTTTTTTGTTTTTTTACAGATGTTTTATATACCTAAAATAATTCGCAATGCCTTATCAACAAATTCCATGTAAGTTGCATCTAATTCCCCTAAAATTTTAATTATTCGCTTTTTATCAACAACTCTGATTTGTTCACATAACAATACTGAATCCTGAATTAAGCCCCCACTTTTCATAACAAACACATGCGAAGGCAATAATGCCCTGCGAATCTTGGTGGAAAATGGAGCTATAATAGTATGAGGACTTACTTTGTTTGCCCTGTCAATTTGGATAATAAGAGCCGGTCTTATTCCAGATTGCTCTGTGCCAATAACAGGATTCAAGTCACATAAAACAATATTTCCTCTGCTGACCGTTACCATTTAATTTCTCCACTGACCAGTCTGTCTTCATAACTTTCCAAATTTGTTAAATAATCTGACATGTCAGATTCAGAAAGCTTAAATGATTCACTGAAATTATTCCATAATTCCCACCGGCTGTTTTCCTGCCTGAGAAAAATGAAATCAATAAAATCGTTTACCTCGTTCAATAATTTTTCAGGCAAATTTTGAATTTTAAGAATGGTTAATTCACGGACAGACATTGTTTTTCTCCTTTAATTTTTAAATTATCCATTTATCAGATTGCAACGCATTCTCCTTATTAAAACAATAAATTGCTATTGCTTATTTTTTGTGCTTCCATCCGTTTCTGACAAATTTTAAAATATTTTTCATCAGATTCATAACCGACAAAATTTCTTTTAAATTTCATACATGCTATACCGGTGCTTCCGCTTCCCATAAACGGGTCCAATATTTTCTGATCTTCAAAACTTGCCAATTTTACAAGATGCTCCATTAATTCAACATGTTTCAGTGTAGGATGATGGTTGTATTCCTCTGCATACTGCCGAACTTTGGGAATGAGAAAAAATTTGTCATATCCGTCATCAAAAGACTCTGTGCGTACAATGTTGGAAGCCACTCTGCCTTTGGGATGCGGATTATGTCCGACTTTGCTTTCACCGTCTGCGTAAGGGATTCTTGTTTCTTCCATATTCAAAGCACCGGTTCCGTATCTGATGACATTCTGGGCCACTGTCAGCCCTTTTTCCAATGGTTTCTGAATCAGAATAACAGGTTCATAAGCCGGTTTCAGTCCCAGTCCCGCGCCTTTGTAAAATATTCCCAATTTTGATGCAGGTTCGTATTTTAATTTTTCTTTCCCGGCATAATAATTTTCTCCCCTGTCTTTTCTGTAACCCTGAACATATACCATTACTTGAAACATTTGCAGAGGTTCAGATTCAGATCTGAATTCCGCACAGAAAAACTCTGTGTGACTCTGCGGTTAAAATCCGCCCGGCAGAATTTCCAAAATGTTTTAAGTATCGGTATAACTGTATTTTCCCACTGATCTGCTTTCAATGCCAAGTTCTTTGTCTATATCCAAAGCAACATCTCTGCTTTTGGGCATACCGTTCAGATAAGCCCAGAAAAGAACATCTTTGATTAAAAAACCTGTATCTTCCAGAGCAACCATCAGTCGGTGCATCAGTCTTACTGAGGAAAAAACCAGTCCGAATGCCCCGCATTTCAATACCCTTATGCAGTTCTGCCAAATCTGTCTGTCAGGCAGATCCTTATCCCAATAGTTGTTCTGATAAAATATGCCGTAAGGTGGATCTGTCACCAGAGCATCAATGGAACTGTCTTTGAGTTCAGAGAGTCCGTAACAGGATTTATTATATATTTGGCAGTATTCCGATGATGATTGCATCTCTTATGCTATTTATTGTTGTATCCGTATCATACACTTGAAATTTTTCCTGAAATTCTGAAAGTTGCTCCAAAGCATTTCAGACAGGAAAGAATAACAATTTTAAACTGCCTGTCAATACTGCCCCTTTTTTCCATTATACCGGAGAATGCCGGAATCCGTCTTTTATAACCGGATTCCGGTTTCATTCTGAGTATTATGATTTCAATGGGTTAAAAAACTGCACTTGACATAATATTCCGATCCGGATTTACTGAGGATGTCCTTCCCCTGCATGATCCGGAGCCGGATGGGGTTCCGGTGAGGGAACAGTTTCGGATTCGGTTTTTGCTCCCTCAGCGGGATGCTGATCCGATACCGGATTATGCAAACCCGGCTGTTCCTTTGCGCCCTCAGCGGGATGCTGATCCGATACCGGATTATGCAAACCCGGCTGTTCCTTTGCTCCTTCCGCAGGATTCTGCTCTTCAGGGGGAGCATGCAGGGGAAGCTGTTCTGTACTACCCGGAACCGCAAGCCTCTGCTTAATCCGATCCGAGCGTTCTTTCAGTTTTGTCTCCAGTTTCCGCAGAGCCTCTTCTATGGTTCTGTCCATCACAGCCATATCCCCCTGACTTACAATGATACGCTTGAGTTCCGGAATCTTCGGCCCTGCTGCGGATCGGATATACAGGGGCTGGATGTACAGAATTCCGTTTTTGACAGGAAGCATGATCATTCTGCCAAAGATGACTTCGGATCCGGCCTGTGCCCATAGGGAAATTTCCTGTGCAATTTCCGTATCCTGATTGATCATGGCATTGATCTGTGAAGGCCCTGACACCTGCCGCCCCTTGGGAAAATTGAATACCGCAATCTTCCCGTAATCAGCAGCATCACATCCCACAACCACCAGGGATCGGAGATTGTCCCGTCCCAGGGGACTCATAGGAGAAAACAGTATAAATTCAGAAGTATGTCTGTCACGCAGAGCAAGCGTCAGATAATAGGGTTTGAGTATCCGCGATCCTGTTTTGGCAAATTCCCAGGTGTCTTCTTCCCGGTAAAAGGTATCCGGATCAGTCTGATGATATTTGGCATAGACCCTCATCTGCGCGGTGAACATCTGCTGGGGATAACGGATATGCGCTTTCAGCTCCGCAGGCATCTGATCCAAATTTTTGAGCAGTCCCGGATAAATGCTGTTGTATGCCCTGATGATCGGATCACGGGGATCAGCAATATAATATGAGATGGTTCCGTTGTATGCGTCCACCGTTATCTTCACTGAATTCCGGATATAATTGAATTCAGCATCTCCCAATTCCCTGTTTCCCGGAGTCCGGACATACTGCTGGGCATTGGGGTAGCGTCCGGATACAGTATAGGCATCAATTATCCAGAAAAGTCCTTTGGAAGTGTTTACCATATAGGGATCGTCATCCAGAACAAAGAAAGGCGTCACTGTCCGGACAGCCTCCATGATATTCCGGCGGAAAAGAATCCTGCTTTCGGCTTTGGTCTTGGGTGTTAAGAAGATGTCCTTGTCCTGAAAATACACGGCAAAAAGTATCTTTCTCCAAAGTGAGGACAGACTGACCCCTCCGGTTCCGGCATAATTGACCTTGTCTGCTTTTCCCCTGTCACTGTCCTGAATGTCAATTTCTCCCATCTCATTGGGAACAATTGCAAAATGATAATTTTCCTCCCCGTAGTAAATGCCCGGCACACTGACATTGAGTCCGAAATCAGATGCAGTCGGAATATCCTGAACAAACCATGTCATGGGTTCATCACCGCCCTGAACAGCGGGTGTCATAACAATTCCGTATCCGTGGGTATACTGCAGGTGTCTGTTAATCCAGTTCCGGGCAGCCTCCGGCAGCCCGTCCGTGTTCAGTTCCCTTGCGGACAGATAGACCTGCTGATACACTCCCTGCACGGTATAGCGATCCACATCAATATTGGGAAAGGTGTAATACTGGTGAAAACTCTGAAACTGGGTATATACATCATCCAGCAGTTCCCTGTCCCATACCGGTATGTTGCGCAGGGTTTTCTGGAGTTCCGCATCTGTGGTCAGTTCCATGACCGGAGCGATATTGTAGTCATGGATTTCAATATTTTCGATATCAAACGCGTTCAATGCAGCGCGTATGCTGTTTTCAATATATTTTCTTTCCCGGACAGTTTCATTGGGCTTCACAATGTATTCCTGAACAGTATCTGAAATAAAGTCCGTTGCCCTGACCCCGACCAGAAGCAGCAGAAGGGTGAAAAAAATCAGCATGGGGATCAGGCCCCTGCGTCTGTGCACAAAAAAAATCAGGGAAAATGCCCAGATCATAAAAACAATGGCTGTAAGCCATATCAGAGGAACTTCCAGTTTCATATTCACGAAACCTGGGCCGAAAAACCGGGGCAGATGATCACTGATATAGATCAGTTCAATGCGCTGCAGAATAATTCCCCATGCCTCGGTCATAACCACAATGACGGCTATGACTGTCAGGTGGATTTTTGCGGGTTTGGGAAGGTCCTGCTGATCCCTGCTGAGCATACGCCATTCAATGGCATAGAGCAGCAGCAAAGACAGAAACAGCAGGGAAAATGTGATCAGAATTTCCGTCTGGAGGAAGGTGTAAACAGGATAGGAAAAAAGATAATAACTGATATCATTGCCAAAAGCAGGATCCTGAATGCCGGATTTCGGCCCGAAAAACCACAGCAGTCCCTCTTCCCATCTTTCATAAAAGGGAATGGCAATGGGAACGGCCAGCAGGAAGGAAAAGGGCGTGTATATTTTCAGGGAACCGCTTTGGAACATCTGCAGAAGACTCTGACAGTTTTTCCTGGATTCCGGATCTTCGTAGTTGCAGGCTCCGGCCTGGGACGAGGTTCCCAGATAACGGGACGCAAACCAGAAATTGGAAAAAAAGATCAGAAAAAACAGCAGCACTACTGCCGCAAATATCACATAGCGGTAAGACAGCCGCATCAGATAATACCCGTCATAATTCAGGGAGTCAAACCACCACAGGTCCACAAAAAAATTCAGAAACACAAAATTGAAGATCATATAAACAATGCCCACACCCAGAACAGCAGAGCCTGAGAGAATAAGCCAGCGTTTCCATTTCTTCATCCCAATTTCCTCCTTTTGAGAAATCATAACAAACCAAAAAAGGCATTTAAGTAGGCAAACAAAAGTTTCCGTGTATTCAAAAAACTGGATTTTTCCAAAAAATCCGGTTTTTCTGTATACTTCAGATCATAAAATCAAACTTGGCAAAGCACCAGGGAATAAATGCTCATTGTTTTTTTATCTGTCAGTACAATCCGCCCGGAACAGATTTCAGGGCTGTTTCCGAATTTCAGCAGATCGAAAATTTTCCTGCAGAGATCTGCCTGAGAGCAGTTCCGGATTGCAAAAATTGTATTTCTGCATAGATGTGCACTTCAGTTCCGCAGCGCAAAAATACAACTTCTGCACTCCTCCGGAAATTTTTCTGTCTGCTGAATGGGTACATGTAACACAGGGACATGGAAATTTTCAAGAAAATTTATATGAAAAAGTGTCCGGTGTCAGGACAGAGTCTGCAACGTCCGCCTGAAGTGTCAGTCAAACCTGACAATGCCCCCTGCCTCAATATTACGGAGCCAAATCTGAAACAGGCACAAAAACCATTTTTTTCTCACTGTTGTTATAGTATGACAGCCGGGCACTGAGAATTTTTTCTTCCCCGAAGATATTGGATACCCGTGTTTCATCTCCTCTGCTCATAACCTGATCCACATTTTCCAGAATCAGTTTCTCAGAACCGTTTGAATAAATATAGACATTTATATCGCACATATGCTTTTCTCCTTATCTTATCCGATTTTTATTTCCTTTATCACAAATTTCCATAAAATAATACGTTTTGTCATTATATGCAAACCATCTGTGATATTTTAAGTAAGATTCCATATATTTTTGGGTACAAAGTTTTCAGAAAAACCGGTTTTTTGAATAAGTAAGGTTCCATAAATTTTCGGGCCTAAAATTTTCAGAAAAACCGGATTTTTCCGAAAAAACCGGTTTTTTGAATACACGAAAACTTTTGTTTGCCTACTTACACGAAAATTTTCGTCTGCCTGCTTACCTCCGGAAAGTATTGTGGGATCGCAAAAAATCCGGATTTATGTTTCTCTGTCCTTACAAAAAAAGCGGCAGAGGAGTTTTATCTGGCTGTCAGTATTCCGGAAAATTTTTCGCAGCGGAAACAGAAATTTTTCTTATTTTTCAATTTGTTCTCTGTGGAAAACCTGTCTGTCCGCACTCAAAACACTGTCAGCCGTAAATGAACCGCTGCCCGCAAATCATCATCTCACGGGTTGACAACAGCGATGATTTTTTCTAAATAAGGATATTCTTTCCGGGAAAAATATGCCACTCATGCTGCCTTTGACAAATAAACACGGTATTTCAGGATTGATATTCAAACAGTTACGGAGCCAAACCTGTCATGAAGCATTTCCTTTTTTTCAGAAGAATACTGCCTTTTTTTCTCATTGTCTGGATCACGGGCTGCGGTTCTGCACTGAGATATCCCAACGGCCCTGATTTTCTGCCTCCGGAACCTCAGGAAGAGGAAGATTATGCCCCGGACGATAAAACAGAACAGTATCTTTGGAAAGGGGTGAAAGGCTGGCAGGGGGTTCCCTACAAATGGGGAGGGGAAAGCAGAAAAGGAGTTGACTGTTCAGGTTTTACAAAGACCGTTTACCGGAAACTTTTCAATATCAGGCTGCCCAGATCATCGGCAGAGCAGTCAACTGTCGGCAAAGCTGTTAAAAAGAAACATCTGCGCGCTGGGGATCTGGTTTTTTTCCGCTATGAGAAAAATTCCAATCATGTGGGGATTTATCTGGGAAAACGGAAATTTATCCATGCCTCCTCAAAAAAGGGGGTAATGGTTTCGCATCTGGACAAACCCTACTGGAAACGGATATACCGCACTTCCCGCCGGGTTCTCTGAATTCCCTGCTGCTTTGTCAATGTTGAATATGTGACCTGCAAAAAACCGGATTTTTCCAAAAAATCCGGTTTTTCTGTGCAACTGAAATCACAAAATCAAACCTGGCAGCACTACAGTTTTTTCAGAAAATCCGCACACACTGGATCATCCCATCTGGCTGCGCCGGTATGCGCAAAGACAATATCCCCCTTTCGGTCAATAATAAAGGTGGTGGGAATGGCCTCCACATTCAGATGCGCGGGCAGGGAACTGTCTGTCAGCCAGACCGGAAAGTCATAACGGTTTTTTTGCATAAAATCCCGCACAGTATGACTTTCCTCATTGGAAACCATCAGAAACACCACATCCTTTTCCCCTTTCATGGTATTGTAAAGATTTTGAACAGAAGGCATTTCCGCCTTGCACGGGGGACACCATGTGGCCCAGAAACCCAGAAAAACGACTTTTCCCTCCAGTTCCGACAGCAGTAGCCGGTTTCCGTCCGTTGAGGTGATATGCCCTGATCTCGCCATTTTCCCAATGGACAACACATTCTTTGGAAAATCAGGCCGGGAAAGCCCTGCATAATTCCCTGATGGCCGGAAATACTGAACAGTCAGAAAAAAAACTGCGCACAGTACCAGCAAAGTAAAAAATTTTTTCATAATTAAAATTCCTTGTAGATTCTGGCCAGAGGATGGCCCGGTGCATCCATTGAAAGGTTCAGGAAATACCCGTAAGGCGTCTGCCCAACCGAATATCCCGCACTTTCCAGCCGTTCCTGCGCCCGGTTCATCAGGGGCTGTGCCTCTTCCGGAGCGGCCTTTTCCTCTCCCAAATGGGTGAAAGAATGAAGAAGAATACTGTTTACCTCCCATTTCCGGGCCAGCCATTTGGCATTTTTCACCAGTTTTGTCTCGGCCTGACTTTCCCCTTCCATGTCCTTCGGTTCTACATGGACAAAGGCCACAACTGTTTTTTCATATGCAGCCGGAAGGGCTTCCGGAGCTTCCGCCAGGGTTTTCATGGCCGGTGTCCACGCGAACCGGTCACAGAACCAGAACAGTACACGCATATCTTTTGCAAATCCTTTCTCTGATTTTTGATAAACAGCCATGAGGGATGCTTATAAGTGGGTATGATAACAATTCGCCATTGATTTGATATATTGTCAGTTTTTCCGCAGTTCTGTCTGTGCAAAAAACCGCTCCGCTTAATTTTTGCACTCCTCCGGATCAGCCCGTGATATAGTGTTTAAGATAATTATTTTGGGTAGGTTGGGGTGAACGGAGTGAACCCCAACCTACGTGAAACTGCGGGAAACCCCAAAAATATTTTCTTAAAGGCTATAGTATCAAGTCAATGGCGAATTGGTATGAAAGCCTTTTTCCGGAACACTGAACCTAATGGGAAGCCTTTAGCGAACCACTGTCAGGCAAAGGTTCAGGCATTAACCTTAAATATCGGCAAGTTAATCATTTATTTTTCCATTTTCAGCATATTCCGGCAATCATACTCTGAAAATCCGGAAATGTAAAGGGGAACGGCATGGTTCCTGTTCAGAAAAAGTATGCTCAGTAACTGATATGAAATCTGAAAAATATTTCAGCAAAAATGATTTCTGTGGCCCGCTGGTTTTCTGGCAGCCGCGAAGGCAAAAAGAAACAAAATTTCAAGAAAGTTGGCAGTGCCACACAAATTAATACTGAATTGAATTTCAAAATAAAATAAGGGATTGAGAATGTATCAATGGTTCGGTAATTTTTTCTGCTGTATAACCCGACAAATCAGGCAGTTACAATATAAATCCCTGATATTTTTCAACTCATGGCAAAAGCTGGGTTTGAAAAAAATAAAATACAGGCAAATCAGCTCCAAAATTTGCAGCTCCAGATTTAATACCGATTTGCCATTGGTTTTATACCAAATCACCGTTGAAAATGTGCCTTTGAAAAAAATAATACATTGTAATCAAAGAGAAAAATATGGCTTTATTGTATAGAATCAATGGCGAATTGGTATTATACAATGCGGAATGCAAATCCGGAGGAGTGCAAAAATTAAGCGGAGCGGTTTTTTGCACTCCGGGGAGTTTCCCACAGAGGACACAGAGGGGAAAAAACCACAGAGGACACAGAGAGGAATGAATTGTATTTAAATGAAAAAACCTCTGTGTCCTCTGTGGGTTTTTCCTCTGTGCTCTCTGTGGGAAATAGACACACAGGCAAACTTTCCGTTTGGCACTGTGTTTTTGAAGCATTTCAGTTTCGGCTGCGCCTCCTGCCACTGCATATACACCTCATTGCCCACTCATAAATACACCATATTCCCCATTGACCATATTACTTTATGCTGATATGATATAATTTCACAGAAAAAACAAAGGAGTGAAACATGGCATCAGGAAAAATTCAAAACGCGATCAGCATTGGCGGTGACGCGCATGGCAATGTGATGGTCGCAGGTGAAAATAATACGGTGAGCAATGTTCAGACAAATATCTCTCTTCCTGCCCCGGAGAGTGTTAATATTCAGAAAGAACTTGCCGCACTTGGGAAAATTCTTGCAAGGCTGGAAACGCCGGACAAAGGGAAGATGGAAAGAGCTTTGACCGATGCGCAGGAAGAGGCTGCAAAACCCAAACCGGACAAAGATGAAGTCGGTTCCGCGCTGGAACGGGTGATGAAGCACGCACAGAAAGCCGGGACATTTGGCAAAATTGTGGAAGAACTCAAACCTCATGTGCTGGCCGTATCTGCCTGGCTGGGAAGCAACTGGCATCATATGGCAAGAATGCTGGGCATGTAATTCGTTTGATGTCGGATTACGCTATCGCTAATCCGACCTACTCCTGATAATTTTACTAAATATTCATAGCATGTAGGTCGGATTAGCGTCAGCGTAATCCGACAAAACCGACAAGAATCATCATAATCATAAAATGTGAATGCTTGACATGTAATCCGACAAAAAAGGGGGAAATAAAATATGCAGTACCGCCGTGTATATGTTCCCGGAGGCAGTTATTTTTTTACACTCGTAACGAAAAAACGGCGGAAAATTCTTGCAGAAGATTCAACAATCGGAATATTACGGGAAGCCTTTCGCAGGGTGATGGAAAAACAGCATTTCAGCATTGATGCAATTGCTGTGCTTCCTGACCATCTGCATTGCATTTGGTCATTGCCGCCGGGTGATCATGATTTTTCCACAAGATGGCGTTTGATAAAGACATGGTTTACCAAACATTGTGATGTAACCTTTTGTGAAAATTCTGATAATTCCGGAATGAAAAAAGAGAATCAATCTGTCTGGCAGCATCGTTACTGGGAACACCTGCTTAGAGATCAGGAGGATTTCAACCGTCATGTTGAGTACATCCATTACAATCCTGTCAGACATGGTTATGTTTCCCGCCCGTTTGATTGGCAATATTCAAGTTTTCGGAGATATGTGAAAAATGGGATATATTCGGAAAATTGGGGGGATACTGGTATGGATTTTTCGGAAAATATCGGAAGTGAGTAGTGAGCAGGTCGGATTAGCGTAAGCGTAATCCGACACCCGGCAAAACAAAGTGAGCAGTGAGTAGTGCATTGATCATTTAATTTTTAATAGATTTGTAGTGCCGGTCCAATTTTTTTCTG
>CAZHPS010000056.1:0-20846 GCA_964534335.1 uncultured Desulfobacterales bacterium | reverse complement strand
TTGAGGATGTGACCAATTATATCAAGGCAGGCGGGGGCTGCGGCAAATGCCATGATCGCATACAGGAACTCATTGATGAGATGACAGGCAAGGAAAGCCCCAAGGAAATCAAACCTGCAAAACTCACCAATATCCAGAAAATCCGGCTCATTGAGGAAACCCTGCAAAGGGAGATTCAGCCTGCTCTGAAAAAAGACGGGGGCGATATTGAACTGGTGGATGTGAACGGTGATCATGTGCAGGTGCGTCTGCGCGGAGCCTGCTCCAGTTGCAAGGCAGCACCCATAACACTCAAGGATTTTGTGGAAAAGAAACTCAGGGAGTTTGTAACGCCTGAACTGATTGTGGTGGAGGTGTGCCAATGAAAAGCATTTATCTGGATAACAATGCCACCACCCGTGTGGCACCGGAAGTTGCTGAGGCCATGCTGCCCTATTTTACGGAAATGTACGGAAATCCTTCCAGTATGTACCGTTTTGCCCAGAAATCTTTGGACGGGATAAAGCAGGCCAGATCCCGTGTGGCTGATTTGCTGGGAGCATCATCTGAGGAAATTGTTTTTACCAGTTGCGGAACCGAAAGCGACAGCACCGCGATTTATGCTGCTCTCCGGTCCAATCCGGAGAAAAAACATATCATCACCACAAGGGTGGAGCATTCAGCCATAAAAAACCTTTGTGAATATCTGGGGCGCAACGGATACCGCTCCACCTTTGTTCCTGTGGACAAAAATGGGCTGCTGGATATGGATTTTCTCCGGGAGCATCTCACAGAGGACACCGCCCTTATCAGTGTCATGTGGGCCAATAATGAAACCGGTGTGATTTTTCCGGTCGAAGAAATTGCACATATGGCAAAAGAACGGGGAATTGTCTTTCATACAGATGCAGTGCAGGCAGTGGGGAAAATTCCCATCAATCTGAAAGAGAGCAGTATTGACATGCTCTCCCTGTCCGGACACAAACTTCATGCTCCCAAAGGCGTGGGCGCGCTGTATGTGCGCAAAGGAACAAAGTTTTCCCCTTTTATGATTGGCGGTCATCAGGAATCCGGCAGAAGAGGCGGAACAGAAAATGTGGCATCCATTGTGGGACTGGGCAAAGCTGCGGAACTTGCCGCAGCGCATATCACTGAGGAAAACACAAGGATCAGGGATCTGCGGGACAGACTGGAAACCGGGCTGCTGGAACGCATTCCCAGTTCTCTGGTCAATGGGGACATGAAAATGCGTCTGCCCAATACCACCAATATTTCCTTTGAATTTATTGAAGGTGAATCCATTCTGCTGATGATGGATGAACTTGGCATCTGCGCATCTTCCGGATCTGCCTGCACATCAGGATCATTGGAGCCTTCCCATGTGCTTCGGGCTATGGGAGTTCCCTATACAGCAGCGCACGGATCAGTGCGTTTCAGTCTCAGCATTTACAATACCAAAGAGGAAGTGGAGTATGTGATCGAAAAACTGCCGCCCATCATTGCCCGGCTGCGCCAGATGTCCCCGTTCTGGAAACAGTGATTCCGCCATTTCCCAACTGTTCCGGGAGTTATACAGTTGAATTTTAACCTGTTGATTTTTACAGATGTCAGGGTACACTGCCATAAATCTGCCCTGTGTAATACCAAATCGCTTTCAAAGTTCGGGGAATGCTTTTTTTTAACCACGAAAGACACGGACAGCACGAAAAAACAGAATTTGGTATGCCCATGTTTTGAAAGCGAATTGCTATAATACCGATTCGCTATTGGTTTTATACAATCCGGAGGAGTGCAAAAATTAAGCAAAGCGGTTTTTTGCACACACGCAAATGCGGAAAAACTGAACATATTGTATCAAATCAATATAGACTTTAAGAAAATAATTTTGGGGTTTCCTGTAGTTTCCTGTAGGTTGGGGTGAACTCAGTGAACCCCAATAATTTCAAAATTTTGGGGTTCACTGAGTTCACCCCAACCTACTCCAAAATAATTATCTTAAAAGCTATAGCTATTTGGTATTATAAGTAAGGTTCCATATATTTTATGGGATAAAGATTTCAGAAAACCTGAATGTTCAAAGGAATCCGTTCCGGGGAATCCGTTTTTTTATACCACAAAATATATGGAACCCTACTTACTGATCCAATTTGGTTTTTTTGGAAAACCGGAACAGATTCTCATAATCCGGCTCCAAATGCTTCTGACTGACGCTTAAAGCAACTTTTGTGCTATAAAAAAAATCAAAATTGGATCAGAGTACAGTGATTTCTCCTTCCTCTGTCATGCAAGTGTCTGACTTTTGCACGGCTCTCCCTCATTACGGCAGGTTGGGTTGAAAATAATAGATTTTTCCTGTTTTGTAAAAGTTCTGAAAAAAATATTTGACAAATCCACGCGAAAAATGTAGAATAATTTTCAAATATGACTGAGCGCTCGTTCATAATCTGTCAGGTTTCAGATGACAGGCAGAAAATCAGATTTTTTTCCGTTTGTTATTCATGCAGACACGGGAATGTGATGTTTGCAGACATTCGCTGATTCCTTTATAAAAAGCAGAATTTTTTTATTGTTTATGAATAACGACTGAGCGCTCAATTTTTTACTGGAGGACAGGATAAGTCTGCGCGGATTCAGACACTGCTTTTCTGAAAAAAAATGTTTTTTTATCCTGACGGATACGGCAGAAGTACCAAAGGAGAAAAATGGCACATACATGCAATATGACCGATTATGACAAAACCTGTGAGGAATTCAGGCATGACGTGCCGGAATATTTCAATTTTGCAGGGGATGTTATTGACAAATGGGCCGATGATCCCAAAAAAACTGCCATATTATGGGTGGATGATGCAGGGAATGAAATCAAAAAAACATTTTCGGATCTAAGCAGAGTTTCCAAAAAACTCGCCAATGTCTTACAGGCAAACGGCGTGAAAAAAAATGACGTGGTTATGGTGGTTCTTCCCCGCAATATTGAATGGTGGGAAACCGTTACAGCGATTATCCGTATGGGGGCTGTCATTTCTCCGGGTACAACCCAGCTTACTTCCAAAGATTTGGAATTTCGTGCCAATAAAGCCGAAGCAGCCTGCATTGTCACCAATAAGGCCGTTGCCGAAAGATTTGATGCTGTGGCGGACAACTGTCCCTCTGTCAGAACCAGAATCGTGATTGACGAACCCCGTGAGGGCTGGATTTTCTATGACGAGGCTGTATCCAAAGCCTCTGATACATTTGAAACTGCCAAAACCCGGAGCGATGACAGATGCATTGTTTATTTCACTTCCGGAACCACAGGTTTTCCCAAAATGGCTGTTCATACCCATGCTTCCTATCCCATAGGCCATATCACAACCGGAAAATTCTGGCTGGATCTCAAACCTGAGGATCTGCACTGGAATATCAGTGACACAGGCTGGGCCAAGGCTGCATGGAGCAGTTATTTCGGTCCCTGGATCTGCGGCGCGGCCCAGTTCATCCATTATACAGAGCGTTTTGATCCGGTCAGAACACTGGAACTGCTTTCCCGGTATCCTGTTACTGTCCTGTGCGCGGCTCCGACCATTTACAGAATACTGATTCTGCAGGATCTGAAAAAATACTCCTTCCCTTTTCTCCGTCACTGCGTGGCTGCGGGCGAGCCACTGAACCCGGAAATCATTGAAGTATGGAAAAAAGCCACAGGCAGCACCATCCGCGACGGTTACGGTCAGACAGAAACAGTTCTGCTCTGCGGCAGTTTTCCCTGCATTGAACCCCGTTTCGGCTCCATGGGCAAACCTGCTCCGGGTATTGATCTGCAGATTATTGACGGGGAATGCAGGGTGCTTCCGCCCAATACCGAAGGCGATATAGCCATACGCGTCAAACCCCACCGGCCGGTCGGTCTGTTCAAAGAATACTGGAAGGAGGCGGATCGCACTGCTTCTGCATATCGGGGCGACTGGTATCTGACCGGAGACCGGGCATACCGGGATGAGGACGGGTACTTCTGGTTTGTGGGCCGTTCCGATGATGTGATTCTGACTTCAGGCTACCGCATCGGGCCGTTTGAGGTGGAAAGCGCGCTGATTGAGCATCCGGCTGTGGCAGAATCCGCTGTTGTGTCCAGCCCTGATGCGACCCGCGGAGAAGTGGTCAAGGCTTTTGTCATCCTGACACCGGGCTATACACCCGGTGATGCTTTGGTCAAAGAACTGCAGGAGCATGTAAAAAAAGTGACTGCTCCCTACAAATATCCCAGAAAAATTGAATTTGTGGAAAATCTGCCCAAAACCATCAGCGGAAAAATCCGCAGAATAGAACTCAGAACCAGGGAGTGGGGCAGGAATTAGGCAGAATACAGGCATCTTTTTGGATCGGGGTGCGGAAAATGGTTTCCCCATGCCGATGCAAATTTTTTTAAACACTATAAACATGTTATGCAAGGAGGTTTTTTATGTCACAGGCAGTTGCAGCAAAACCTGCCCCGGCTCCGGCCGCGGCAGGTGAACTGGTACCCCGCTGGGGACAGCCCCTTACCGGAATCATTTCACTGGCGGCTTTTACAGTTATTGCGTGGTTTCTCTGGTATATCTTCAGTGATCCCAGAGGCCCCATCGCATCATGGCCCTATCCCTTTGTCATGTATCTTGCCATGATGATTCTGGTCGGACTGTATCAGCACATGTTTCTGGGAGACTGGCCTTTTGAAAAAATTCCACAGCCGACCAGAGGCGTGATTCTGACCATCATGAACCTGATTATCAGTTGGGTTATAATCCACATCGTCTTTTACCGCATACTGGGGCTGGGTTTCGCTTTCCTGAGCCAGAGCGGTCTGGAAGCACTGGCAGCAGCCGGGCAGACTGCTATGCCCGAAGGCGTTGCCAAAACCCTGGCGTTGGATGTACTGATCAAAGGCGAAGCCCGGTACGCGGAACGTGCGGTTGTGTGTTTCGTGCTTATCGGTTTTTACTCCTATCCCTTTGTCACCATTCTTTTCGGAAAATGGCCCATCCGCCCCAGTGATCTTACCCAGCCCCAGGCCGGTCTTGCGGAAATCGGCTGGTGCTCCATGCTGACCCTGATCTTTTATGCTGTTCTCATCGTTCCCTTCTGGGGACTGATCTATGGCTCTGTTTTCGGCAAATCCTACGCCCTGGGTATGCCCTGGTGGACCGGGATTGCAGGATTCAATCATGTGCACTGGGTGTTTGGCTGGTGGGAATGGGCCATCATCGTGCTGTTCATGACCCCCAATGTCTGGCGCATGAAACCCTGGTCTCTGATTACACTGCCCCAGCCCTGGAAAGGTCTGATTTCCTTTCTGATCAATATGTTCCTGGCCTATATCATTGCAGTGATCTGTGTAAAGGCTGCCCCCCTGTGGCTGCCTGAAGAGGTGATTCACCATGCCAAAGAAGCCAAACCCAATGATGCGGAACTGCTGCGCTTCCTGTGGTATCATTCCGCTGAAATCGCAGGCTTCACCCTGATTCCGTTCCTGGCCTGGCATCATTATTTTGATGACATTGTTCCTGTGCCGGACAAGGATTCCTGGACTGCCTTCTGGATCAGAACAGCGGGCGTTATGATTCTTTGCGCCATCAACTATGCCATTTTCTATTATGCCGGATGGGGCGGATGGGGTCTGGGCAATCCGCACTGGGATCACAAATTCGTTCACGGCGAATCCCTGATCTGGAATTTCTGGTGGATTATTCCGCTGCTCTGGAACGAATGGTTCTTCCACAAATGGCCCTTTTATGAGCATAAACATCATTAATCGCTGATGTGCATCAGTGACTGTATGGCAGAGACACCCGGAGTAATCCGATGTGACTCTGCGCAGCTTATGCAAAACATTCCGATCCGGATACACCATCCGGATCGGTTTCATAACAGTTTTTTTATGAAAGGAAAAAAACAATGACATTTGACGAAATTAAAAATGCCATCCTGAATCTCAGCGAGGCGGATCAGAAAAAACTGATTACCGAGGTGATTCCCGCAATATGGGGCAACGCCTGCACGGATGAAACCTGTGTACTGGAAATGCGGAAACTGGTGGATGAAGATATCATTGCAGCTTACCGGAAACAGCATATGGACGGTATCTGAGCATTTACTGATAATTCAGTTAATTCCGGAGTTTCAGATGGAAAATTTGGGACTCCGGTTCCATATTTTCCGGAGTGCCGGACAGAAAATCTGTCAGTCTCCGCACAATTCCAAATTTTCAGTGCGGAAATCCTCAGATATGCCTGAGAGAGGCAGTCCGGATTTTCTGAACAATTTTTTAAATTTATCAATAATGTATTAAGCAAAGGAGAATTTTCATGTCCCCCAACAGCGTATATTTTGATGTTCTTACCCCTGTCCATTTCATCAGCCGTTCCGCATCTGTTTATCCGGATAAAACCGCAGTTGTCTACAATGACAAACGCTACACATACAAAGAGTTTTATGCCAGAGTCTGCCGTCTGGCAAGTGCTTTGAAAAAAATCGGCATCGGCAAAGGCGACAAGGTTGCTTTTGTCTGCCCGAACACACCGCCTATGCTGGAGGCCCATTACGCAGTTCCCATGATCGGCGCGGTGCTGGTCAGCGTCAATATCCGGCTTGCTGCCCAGGAAGTGGGATATATCATCAATCATTCTGATTCCAAAGCCGTGTTTGTGGACAATGAATTCTCCGGAATCATCAAACCGGTTGTCAGTGAACTCAAACAGGTAAAAACCTTTGTCAATATCTGTGATGTCACGGTTGACAGACCTCTCAGTGGCATGGAATATGAGGAATTTCTGGCAACAGGTTCACCCGAACCCGTCAAAGTGAATGTGGATGATGAATATCAGAACATCACCATCAATTATACCAGCGGAACCACCGGACTGCCCAAAGGTGTCATGTATCATCACAGAGGCGCGTATCTGAACGCTCTGGGTGAAATGCTGGAAATCGGCTTTAATTCCCGGTCTGCATATTTATGGACTCTGCCCATGTTCCATTGCAATGGCTGGTGCTTCACATGGGGCGTTACAGCCATGAGCGGAACCCATGTCTGTCTGCGCAAGGTTATGCCGGATGAAATTTACAAAATGATTGAAAAAGAAGGTGTTACACATCTGTGCGCTGCGCCGACCATCCTGATTGGCATGTCCACCTATGCCACTGCAAACAATGTGAAATTCAAAAAACCCATACAGATTATGACAGCAGGCGCGCCTCCGGCTCCCACAGTCATTCAGAATATGGAATCCATTGGCGCAACCATCACCCATACCTACGGACTGACCGAAGTGTTTGGGCCGCATACGGTCTGCGCATGGAAAGAGGAATGGGCAAAACTGTCCATGGAAGAGCAGGCAAAACTCAAATCCCGTCAGGGTGTGGCCTATATTGTGGCAATGTATGTGGATGTGGTTGATCCGGGAACCATGCAGCCGGTTCCCCGTGACGGCAAAACCATTGGTGAAATTGTCATGCGCGGCAACAACGTGATGATGGGGTATTACAAAGATCCCCAGGCCAGCGCAGTCGCGTTTGAGGGCGGCTGGTTCCATTCCGGAGATTTGGCAGTCATGCATCCGGACAATTATGTGCAGATTATGGATCGCAAAAAAGACATCATCATCAGCGGTGGCGAGAATATTTCCACAGTTGAGGTGGAAAACGTGATTTACCGCCATCCGGATGTTCTGGAAGTCGCAGTTGTCGCGGTTCCGGATGAAAAATGGGGCGAGGTTCCCAAAGCCTTTGTGGTTCCCAAAACCGGAAAAAATCCCACAGCCGAGGAGATCATTGCTTTCTGCAAGGAAAGACTTGCCAAATTCAAAGCACCCAAGCATGTGGAATTCGGTGAACTGCCCAAAACCGCAACCGGCAAAATTCAGAAGTTCAAACTGCGTGACAGAGAATGGCAGGGCCGGGCAAAGAAGGTCAACTAGCAGATCCGTATAAAATAAACAGTCTGTTTTTTCGGGAAAAACAGGCTGTTCACAGAATCTGTGCCTGAGAACAGGCGGCCGGATGCTTATCTAATTTTTAAGATAAAGATTGTTGCCTGAAAACCCTAAGGGTTTTTCGGACAAACATTTTATCCTTATGGAATCTGAAAAGATTTCCACATTTGATTTCCGGGAAACCCTGAGGTTTTCAAAACTCTCAGGGTTTTTTCAGTCAGAAATTTATGCCATTTTATTTTTCAGATTTCTTATAATAAGCAAACCGCGTTCAGAGAATGCAACAATGCCTGTGCCTGTGTTTTTGCAACCACGAAATACACGGAACGCACGAAAATACAGGATTTGAAAGCAAATGGGCAAATTGCTTTTTGAAAGCAAATGGATATAAACACATAAACAGAAAAATCAAACAGATCAGGGGGAGAATTGAAGTATGCAGTTACCCAAGTATGAAGTGGGAAAAACCACCATCGGACAGTTGGTTGACATTGTGGCTGAGCAGTTCGGCGACAGCAAAGCTCTGGAATACCACAAACTGGGCATCAGCTACAATTACCGGCAGTTCCGGGATGTGTGCAATACGGTTGCAAAAGGTTTTATGGCTCTGGGCATTCAAAAAGATGATAAAATCGCTATCTGGGCCAACAATGTGCCGGAATGGGTATGCTCCCAGTTTGGAACCGGAAAAATGGGAGCAGTGCTGGTGACAGTCAACACTGCTTACCGGAGTTTTGAGCTGGAATACCTGATGAAGCAGTCTGATTCCAACACGCTCGTGCTTATCGGGGGCGTGCGGGAAGCGGATGAATATCTCAAGGTGGTTTATGATGTCTGTCCGGAATTGAAAACCTGTGAACCCGGCAAACTGAAAAGCGCGAAACTGCCCATGCTGAAAAATGTGGTTTTCATTGGCAAAGAAAAGCATCCGGGCATGTTCAACTGGTCGGATATTATGGAAATGGGCAAAAAGATTTCTGACAAAGAACTCAAGGCCCGTCAGGATTCCCTGGATCCCTATGATGTCATCAATATGCAGTATACCTCCGGCACAACCGGTTTCCCCAAAGGCGTCATGCTGACCCATACCAACCTCATCGGCAATGCCAAAAGCCTGGGCGAATGTATGCAACTGACCTGCAAGGATGTCATGTGCATTCCGGTTCCCTTCTTCCATTGTTTCGGGTGCGTGCTGGGTACACTGACCTGTGTGGTTTCAGCATCTGCAATGGCTCCGGTTGTCGCGTTCAAACCCGACGATGTGCTGGAAACAGTTCAGGCATCCGGGTGCACTGCTCTGCACGGCGTACCCACCATGTTCATTGCCGAACTGGAGGAAATGAAGAAAAAATCCTACAAAACCAAAACGCTGCGCACAGGCATCATGGCCGGTTCCCCCTGTCCCATTGAGGTTATGAAACAGGTGGTCGGTGACATGGGCGCGAGTGAAATGTGCATCACCTACGGCCAGACCGAGGCATCTCCGGGCATTACCATGACCCGCACCACCGATTCTCTGGAAAGACGGGTAGGAACCGTAGGACGTGCATTACCCGAAGTGGAAGTCAAGATCGTTGATCCCGGAACAGGTGAGGAAGTGGAACGCGGAGTGCAGGGCGAACTCTGCACACGGGGCTATCATGTCATGAAGGGTTATTACAAAAATCCCGAAGCCACAGCCAAAGCCATTGATCCGGACAAATGGCTCCATACCGGTGATCTTGCCATTATGGACAAGGACGGATACTGCAAAATCACAGGCAGAATCAAAGATATGATCATCCGGGGCGGTGAGAATGTCTATCCCCGTGAGATTGAGGAATTTCTTTACACCCATCCGGATATCAAGGATGTGCAGGTGGTCGGTGTTCCCAGCCGGAAATACGGTGAGGAAGTCTGCGCGTTTGTTCAGATGAAACCCGGAAAGCAGAGCAACGAAGAGCAGTTGAGAGATTTCTGCAAAGACAAAATCGCTTTCCACAAAATCCCGGCATTTTTCATGTTTGTGAATGAATATCCCACCACTGCCAGCGGCAAGATTCAGAAATACAAACTCCGCGAGCAGGCCACACAGAAACTGGGCAGGGAAGAAGACGCGAAGATTAAGACAGCATAATCATTTTTTCCGCTTACCCACAAATGCGGAGCCGGAAACGGCTCCGCCCCAAATTCAGCATGATTGAATGGGACACATTTCAATCACATATTTCATCGCGTGTCCTGCCAGTATCCGGGGCAGAATTTCCGGAACCTGATCCGGTTCTATCCTTTTTTCTGTGAGCATCTCCACTTCCCTGCCATATTCTTTCAGAATGTTCAGAGCTGTTTCCATCTGTTTCCGGGTGCACCCGTATGCGCCGCATACATGCAACTGGCGGTAATGGATTTCATTGAGCAGCGCACCCGGAATCTGTTTCCCGTCTGTCAGCCCGCTGAACAGACAGAAGCATCCTCCGGGCCGGAGACCGGGCAGACCGTGTGTGAAGGTATCAGTGTAAGGGGCAGCATTGATAACAGCGTCAAACTTCCCCGGTTCCCGTACTTCATACAGTTCCATGCCAATGCAATCCCGGAATGTTTTGCTCTGTGCTGCGCGTTCCTGCCGGATTTCCCGCACAAAGGGAACTGCGCCCAGATAACGGGCTGCCATTCCGCACATCAGACCCACCGGGCCTGCTCCGTAAATCAGCACCTGCTGATTTTTTTTCACCCCGGCCTGCTCCAGTGCATTCAGGGTGCAGGCCAGAGGCTCGGACAGACAGACCAGTTTTCCGTTCAGTCCATCAGGTACGGGAATCAGGCTTTTTTCCGTTACAGCCACATATTCGGCAAATCCTCCGTCCCGGTGAAATCCCAGCACTTTCATTTCCCGGCAGAGGTTCTCCATTCCGTTTTGGCAAAATGCACAGTGTCCGCAGGAAACTCCGGGCCATACGGCAAATATTTTTCCGCTTTCCGCTAAGATGCCACAGATTTCATGTCCCGGAACTCTGGGCAGAATCAGATCCCTATGACCCTGTTTCCACATTTTGGCATCTGTCCTGCACACAGCGCAGTGGCTTACACGAAGCAGCACCTCACCGGTTTTCAGTTCCGGAATCGGGATGTTTTTTCTCTTCAGTGATCCGGTTTTTTCCAGTTGCAGAGCATACATATCTTTGTCACCCTTCAGTCTGCATCACATCGGGCAGGTAAGGTGATTTCCAGAAAAGAATATCCCAACAAAGCAGAATAAGCTTCCAGCCTGTGCCTGAACCGAAATGGGATATTTATTTTCAGAAATGACCTAAACTGTTTGTATTTTCATCATAACTTCAGAATCTCCATTATACTGATCCAATTTTGGTTTTCTTTGGCACGGAAATTGCCTATGCGCCAAAACAGTTTTTTCAGCCCGTATGCGGGGTTTTTCAGGCCAAAAACGGATGATTTTTCACTTTCAGCCCGTCAGGCAAAAAACATGCCGGATAAAACCAAAGTTGGATCAGTATACTGCTTTGTCATACAAATTTGCCATTGACTTGATACTATCCCTGGCTGATCCGGAGGAGTGCAAAAATTAAGCGGAGCGGTTTTTTGCACAGCCGGAACAGCGGGAAAACTGGCAATATTGGATCAAGCCAATGATGAATCGGTATTCGTTCTGACAAAACACTATCCGTCATTTGTACGTCTTTTTCCGGGATAAAGGGAACAAAATCGGGAGATCCTGTACGTCATTTGTACGTCTTTTTCTGGGATAAAGGCAACAAAAAAAGGTTACGGAAAAATCCGTAACCTTTTGATTTCTTTGATGGGCCGTATTGGAATCGAACCAATAACCTACTGATTAAGAGTCAGGTGCTCTGCCTAGTTGAGCTAACGGCCCGTAAATAAAAAATGTACTTTAACAGTTTTTTCCCAAAAGTCAACAAAAAAGTTTCAGGCTGTGGGAAAAATTATCCGATATTTGCACCGTTTTTTTCCGCATCCCCAGTTTCTGACAGTTTTTTCTCTATTTTCCGAATACTTTTCAACATATCCGGCAGAGATTTGATCAGGGAATATGCCCGTTTTGCCTGCAGAGCCCCAAACGCGGGGGAACCGAATATTTTCATTCCGTCCGGAATGTCGTCCCCAACCCCGGACTGTGCGCCGATCATGACACAGTTTCCGATTTTCAGATGTCCGGCAATGCCCACCTGTCCGCCTGCCACGCAGTGATGTCCCATGACCACAGAACCTGCAATTCCCACCTGCGGAACCAGCAGGCAGTGCGGCCCGATCCGGGTGCCATGTCCGATGACCACATGATCCCCGACCTTGCAGCCTTTGCCGATAACCGTATCATCCAATGCGCCCCGTTCAATGGCACAGCCCGCACCCAGTTCCGCATCATCTTCAATGATCACTCTGCCGATATGGATGATTTTATGGTGAATTCCCTTATGTGTGGCATATCCGAATCCATCCTGGCCCACTGTGGAATTGGCGTGGATTCTGACCCGGTTCCCGATTCTGCACCCCTCATACACCACCACATTGGGAAACAGAACGCAGTCATCCCCGATTTCAGCATTTTTTCCGACAGATACACCCGGATATATCCGGCATCCCCTGCCGATACGGGCGTTTTCTCCCACACTGACAAAATCTCCGATGCTTGTGTTTTCACCAATGTGCGCAGTTTTGGCTATGGCAGATTTGGGACTGATTCGGCTTTCCGGCAGCTCATGGTTTCCGTAAAACAAATCCATGATCTGCGCAAATGCGTAATAGGGATCTTCGGTAATCAGAATCGCTGCAGGAGATTCCAGATCTCCGGCTGCAATGATGGCAGATGCCTTTGTGGTCAGGCACAATTTTTTGTATTTCCGGTTTGCCAGAAAAGTGATTTCCCCCTGTTTGGCATTTTCCAGAGTTGAAACAGACCGGATGGGAACAGCCGCATCTCCCCGGACATTTCCGCCCACATGTGCGGCCAGTTCCCCCAGTGTTTTGCTTTTCATATTTTTTGCTCCTTATGGCGGTCGGGCATTATACAACACTAAGGGTCTGTATCAAAATAACCTGTTATAAACCCTAAGGGTTTTGAAAACCCTTAGGGTTTCAGGACAGAAAAACTGTACAGGTTATTTTTTTACAAACCATAAGGGCAGGTTTGGGAACCTGCCCTTTCAGAAATCTTTTTATAGCAGTATTGGCAGAAAGGAGCAACGGAGAAAACACAAAAAAATCATCCGCTCCACTTAGTCGTAAAACGGGTTACAACCCAGCCGGATTCGCCCCCTGCTGTCTGAACATAGCTCCATCCGTCTGATTCTCCCCGTAAAGTCAGGGAATCTCCCAGCACGACCTGCAGAATGACCGGATAATGAAATCCGGGTCCGGATCGCACATTCAGCACCTGGGTTGTGACAGAAATCTGCGCTCCGGGAGAAGAGGGCGGTTTCACCACAGGAATATTCTGTGCAACAGGCGGCTCAGTAATCACATAGCCGGACGGAACCTCTTTGTAGTATATGCCGTCATTATGATAATAAACGGTTCCTCCCACACTGATACGGGAACATCCCAGAGGAAGAGAGATAAGCACTGTTCCCACTCCCGGGCTTACAAACGCGGAACCGGCTCCCCACCAGGGATAATATCCAAACCAGGGCCAGAAAAAATTTGCACCCATCCCGATACTGAATCTGGAATAATGATGGCCGTGATAATAAGCCGGAGGCCGGTGATAATAAGCCGGAGGCCGGTGATGATAAGCCGGAGGCCGGTGATAATAAGCCGGAGGCCGGTGATGATAAGCCGGAGGCCGGTGGTTATAAGACGAAGGCCGGTAATCCGGTCTGTGCTGCGGTTCATACCTGGGACTGCTGTGGGAAGGGCCGTTGCCGCCTTTTCCCCCCTGATGATTCCGAAAGGCATATGCACTGCCGGCGGAGAGAAAGCCCATCATCATAATTACTGTGAAAAAACAGATACATTGAATCAGTACAGAGTTATTTTTTTTCATGATTCCCCTCCTTTTGCGCTGGATAACATCTGTCTTCAGAAAGAATGAAGACCATTGCCTGCATCTTTTGACGATGAACATGCGGAAAAGGTTTACAGGTTTTTGTGATTATCCTCAACATATTTAAAAAATATTGACTTTCCTCCTGATTTATCCATCTGAAACAGTGAAAAAATACCTGTGTTTTTTAACCACGGAACACACGGAATGCACGGAAAAACAGAATTTGAATACAAACCGGGGTTCCCTGTTTGAACAGCGGATTGCCAAATACGGGAAGAGTTTTCCAAAATAACAGCATCATATTTTACAGAGTGCCAAAATGAAAATTGGGCTTAATAAGTAGGCAAACGAAATTTTTTGTGTATTCAAAAATCCGGTTTTTCCGAAAAATTTATACCCGAAAATTTATGGAACCTTACTTAACCATTGCATTCCGTTTTATTAGGATGTATTCTTTGTCATACGGGAACAAATACAGTGTTTCATCTCTGGTTTTTTTATGGCACAGAAATTGCCTTATGTGTAATACCGGTTCGCCATTGACTTTATACAGTCAGCAACTGATCCGGAGGAGTGCAGAAATTAAGCGGAGCGGTTTTCTGCACACGCGGAAAAACTGACGTTACTGTATCAAATCAATGGGGAATTGGTATAAGCCAAAGACATTTTGGAACCGGGTTTATGAGAATATATTCCGGTTTTCGGAAAAACAAAGCTGAAACATTCTAAGCAGGCAAACAAAAATTTTCGTGTATTCAACAAACCGGATTTTTTGGAAAAATCCGGTTTTTCTGAAAATTTTATGCCCGAAAATTTATGGAACTTTATACCAATCCGTTTTCAAAACATGGGATACCGGTTTATTTCAAATCCTGTTTTTCCGTGCATTCCGTGTGTTCTGTGGTTAAAAAACACGGTTATTCTCTGATTTATGAAAGCGGTTTGGTATTACTTATTTCCCGCGAAAGAGAAACATATGGAAGAAACATCCGAATCCGGCAAAACCCGCTGGCACCGGCTGCCTGCGAAACTGTTTGAGGAACTGCTGACACCCACCGGGTCATAAGAATTCCATGAGCGAAAACACCTACAAAAGAATCTTCAGAAACGCGGCTGTGCTGACAGGCGCAAGGCTTTTCAGCCGCATTCTCCAGTTTTTTCTCTTCATCTATGCGGCCCGCTGTCTGGGCGTGGTGCATTTCGGAATATTTTCATTTGCCTATGCACTTGTGCGGATGCTGGGGCTGTCAATGGACATGGGCATGTCCTACTATACGGTGCAGCAGGTAAGCAGGGACAGAAAAATGACATCCGTATATCTGGGGGCAAACCTGACAGCCAAAATTTTTCTCATCCTGCTGGGATATGCGCTGATCATGGGAACCGGCCTGGCAATGCAAAAGGACAGCCTGACCATGAACGTGCTGTTCATTCTGGCAACAGTCACAGCCTTTGACAACCTGAACATGCCCTTTGATTCTGTGTTCAACGCACACGAGCAGATGCAGTACCAGGCTGCGATCATTTCTGTGAGCAACTGCATCATGTCCCTGATTGGATTTACTTTTCTCTATTATTACCAGGATGTGCTGCTTTTCTGCGCGGCCAATGCCATTGGTGCGTTCCTGCGCATGGGACTGGGAGCCTTCTGGTGCATAAAAATATACGGAAAACCGTCCCGTAATTTTGATTTTTCTTTTATCAGAGATCTGATCATAAAAGGCATTCCCTTTTCCCTGGTGGTCATTTTTGTCACAATTTATTACAATATTGACAGCCTGATTCTGGACATGTTCTGCGGCAGTGAGGTGGTGGGATATTACAATGCCGCATACAGGCTCATTGAGGCCCCGCTTTTTATCAGTTCCTCTCTGACAACTGCACTGTTTCCGGCCATTTCCCGTTTATACAGGGAAGACCCATCGGAACTGAAAACCCTTGTTTCCGAATCCTTTTACAAAGGACTTGCTCTGGGGCTTTCTGTGGCTCTTGTCACTTCTTTTCTGTCAGAGGAACTTATCTCCGTGATTTACGGCCCGGACTACGCACCTGCCGCGCGTGTGCTGCCGGTTCTGATTTTCAGCGTGGCCTTTATCATGCCCGGAACCATCTGCGGAACCACGGTCCGAGCTACGGACAGACAGACTGTCAGTGCAGTTGTGGCCGGAGGAGGCGCAGTTCTCAATATTATCCTGAACCTGATTTTTGTTCCCCGCTATTCCTTTATGGGAGCAGCCTGGGCCACACTGGCAACAGAAATGCTTGTGGTGGCTGTGTATATGGAACTGGTGCGGAGATCCATAGGCCCCATATTCCGTATAGCCCCCTTATGCCGAATTCTGGCCCTCAACGCTCTGCTTATGGGATTTCTGTATCTGGCAGCACCCGCAGGTTTATGGTTTCAGATCGCAGGATGCACCATCCTCTTTCTGCCCATAACCCTGCTGACCGGTGTGGTAAAAATGTCAGAACTGCGCAAACTGTTTTCAAAAACCTGAAAAACAAAGTCACAGATTCCGGGCTCTGCCCTACAGAGGAAAAAAATCCAACAGAATAAGAGTGTTATACAGACAAAGACAGGGCAAAAACCGGAACTTTTTAAGATTTTTCTGGATACAGACAGGTTTCAGTGATATAAAGAAAGTACAAAGCAGGTTTCCAGACCTGCGAAGCGGAGCACAGAAATCTGAAAGAGAATTACGCATTGATCTTTGTGAAACTTTGTGTCTTTATGGCAAAACAAAAACAGCAGGACACAAATTTTTCTGCTGAAATCTTTTTCAGATTTTATATAAGCAGGCAAACAAAAGTTTTCGTGTATTCAAAAAACCGTTTTTTTCCAAAAAATGCGGTTTTTCTGAAAATTTTATGCCCGAAAATTTATGGAACCCTGCTTAAACATACGGGAAGTTTGATGATCTTTATTTCCGAAATCATTAACCATATGATGTAAGGGCGGTTTCGGAGCCTGCTCTTACGAAACATGAGGAGGATGGCATGAAAACACTGAAAACGCTTATACTGACCGCATGGATTACTGCTTTCATGGTCTCCGGAGCCAATGCGGAATATTTCAAGGGCAGATGGGTAAACGGCCAGGGACTTTTCAACTTTCCCAACGGGGATCAGTACATCGGCATGATGAGGGATGACAAATTTTACGGGAAGGGAACCTTTATCTTTGCTGACGGCAGAAAATACGTGGGAGATTTTGTTGACAGCAAATTCAACGGCCGTGGGGTTATGTATTATATTGACGGATCAAAGTATGAAGGGGAATTCCGGAACGGGGAATACAACGGGCAGGGCGTAATGACTTTTTCCAACGGCCGGCAGTATGCCGGACAGTTTCAGAACAATCAGTTCCACGGCCAGGGGGAAATGGTCTGCCCCGATGGCAGAGTATACAAGGGACAGTTTGCCTTTGGACTTCCCAACGGCTTTGGTGTGTGCCAGTATCCCACGGGAAAACACTATGAAGGCCATTTTCAGAACAATCTTTATCACGGCCAGGGTTTTCTGCGTTATCCTGACGGACATACCTATACCGGCAGTTTTGTCAACGGCAAACCCGAAGGCCAGGGTGTTATGAACTATCCCAACGGCAAACGCTTTGAGGGACAGTTCAGAAACGGGAAAACCGTGATTGGCCGTATGTTTATGCCGGACAATACTGCATATTCAGGACGCTTTAACGGGGATATGTTTGAGGGGGATCAGGAAGGCGGTATTCCGGCTCCTCCGCCTGAACACAAATAAAGACAGCAGATGCTCTCAGAGTTGTAAAAAAACTGATTTTTTGCAACTCTGATTTTTTTTTCATCATACCTGAATCTGAAAACCCCCTGAAAGGTGAAACAATGGCGAACGGCAGAAAAAAAACGGTTTTGAAAGCCTGTCTCTGGGCCGGATCAGTGATGACGGTTTTTGTAATCGGCATGTATTATTTTCCCCGTGAATATCCGGAACTGACCCTTGTGGAAACCTTTTATTATACCATACGGCTCTTTATTCTGGAACATGATCTGCCCAGTTTCCCCAAATGCAGTCCTCTGATTTTCATCTATTTTTTTGCTCCCTCAGTAGCAATTTCAGCTTTGTGGTCAGCAGTCACCTATCTGTTCCGTTTTTCACCGATACTGAGAACCAGATGGCAGCGGGATCATGTTGTGGTATGCGGCGTAGGCAGAACCGGCAGGCTGCTGGCTGAAACCTTCAAAGCCAGGGGCATTCCGGTCGTGGGTGTGGATATTGGAGCTCCGGAAACCTTTGATGAATGGTGTGCGGAACACAGAATACCCCTGATTTTCGGAGATTTTCTTTCCCGGCCTGTGCTGGAAAAAGCAGGAGCATGGAAAGCCCGTGCAGTGGTGTATGCTTCCGGTGATGATCTCATGAACCTTGAAGGTGTGGTCAGTGCCTATGGCTGGATGCGCAGCAATAACGGTCCGGTGCGTCTGCTCTGGGCACATATTGCAAATGAGCGTCTGGCAAATACAGCACGCATGGCCCTGCGCACAGAAGGACGGGTGGGTATCCGTTTTTTTGACACCTACCACATTGCAGCCGCAAAAATGGTGGCAAAGTATTTTAACCGGGATATGCGCAAAGGTGTCAGGAAAATTATGATTCTGGGATTTGGGAAATTCGGACGGGATCTCACCGAAGTGCTGATGCAGGAGCGTAGGCCGGATGAAAATTTCTGCCTTCGGGTTGTGGATATTCAGGATCGGAAAAAAGAGGTCATGGCCCTGGCCGGGGAACACGGTTTTGCAGAACATATCAGCTTTTTTCAGTCAGATGTGCGGGATATGAATCTGGCAGACTCGGATGACAAGGCATTTTTTCTGTGCACAGATGATGATATTGGGAATCTGGCAGGCGCGCTCATGCTCACCCGGAGCATGCAGGGAATCTCCATTTATGTCCGCATGGCAAAATGGCCCCTTCCGGCCATTGAGGATCACCTGAGCGAAAAGAGCGGGATCACCTTTATCAATATCAATGATCTGGTGGTGGAAGGGGTTATGGAACTGCCCGGAATTTTTGAACATGCCAGTGAAAGGGATTTGAAACGGGCGCACAGCAGGGGGCGGGGGAATAAATGAACACAAAATTTTTTTGTGTCCAAAAACCTCCGCCCATCCTGTTCCAAATCGTTCCGCCATTCACCCTTCAAAATTAATACCGTCATTTTTTTGGGAATAATAAGACAAATCTTGCAGCAAACCCAAATTGTCAGTGTAAAGGAGGTATTATGAAAAAATTCGTAATGTTTCCCGCAGTGCTGATTTTTTTGGCCCTTACGGTTCTTATCCATCCGATGGAAACCCAGGCTGAAATGTCCGGCACTCTTTACCGGAGCAAATCATCAGTATTCTCCGGCGGAGGCAGTCCCATGCAGTCGGTTTCGTTTAAGTCCAATTCCAGCATGGGACAGGCCGGGTCAATCGGTTTTGCAAGTTCTGCAAACTATGTGGTCAGCGCGGGATTCTGGCCCGAAGCCTTTCTCGAACTGCTCCTGCTCGCCGGAGATGTAAACGGTGACAGGGTTGTGGATCTGAAAGATGCCATCACTGCTCTGAAAATCATCAGCGGCATTGATGGAGGCCGAATCATCCTCCGCGCAGACGTGAACAATGACCAGAAAATCGGTGTTCAGGAGGCCATTTTTGTCCTGCGGGATGTATCTGAGCTGCCCTGAGCGCAGAAAACGGGCTTTTCAATTTAAGTGATTGATTTGAAAGAATCATTAACCGGACATTCCCATTCATAAGGAGTTTATTATGACCAGCTATTTTATGAAAACAGCGTTCACCGTTTTTGTGGCAATGATGGTTTCGGGTGCGCCCTGTTGGGGAGCAGCGCCTAATCTGATCAATTATCAGGGAACACTGACCAATGCGGCCGGTGATCCTCTCAACTATACGAACTTTTCCATGAAATTCCGAATTTATGACGCACAAACCGCAGGAACACTTCTGTGGCAGGAAACCCAGTCTGTTGAGGTTATCGGAGGCATTTACAATGTGCTGCTGGGCGCGGGTACGACAAATGTGGGGGCCTTCAATCCTTCCCTGTTTTCGGGAACTGTACGGTGGCTGGAAGTGGTTGCAGGTACGGAAACCTTATCCCCCCGGCAGAGGATTACCAGCGTGGCTTATGCGTTGGATACGGCTACCCTCGGCGGAAAAACTGCTAGTGATTTTGCATCATCCACTCATACACAGGCATTTTCCACTATTACAGGCATGGTCTCAGATGCCCAGGTGCCTGATAATATTACCGTCACGCAGGCAGATACAGTTGATGGGAAACATGCGTCTGATTTTTATCTTAAAACAGAAGTGGATGCTCTGATCAACAGCCTGAAAACCCGTGTAACACAGTTGGAAACCCTGCTTGCCGGTGTCACCCGAAGCGGCACCGAAATCACTTTCAGCGGTGTCAATGTGCAGATTGTCAGCGGCAGCGGTTCCACAGGGGGAACCAAAAACGGTAAAGGCAATCTGATCGTCGGGTACAATGAAACACGCGGAACCGGGGATGACCGTACCGGATCCCATAACATCATTGTGGGAATCAAGAATAACTACAGTTCTTATGGCGGGCTGGTAGCAGGTTACGAAAATACTGTTTCCGGAATATATGGGGCAGTTAGCGGTGGTGCGAAAAATACATCCACCGGTAGCTATTCCAGTGTCAGCGGTGGGAGTAGCAATAAAGCCAGCGGTAACCAGGCCAGTATCAGCGGTGGGGATCTCAATATTGCCAGCGGCAGTTCTTCCTGTATCAGCGGAGGCATTTATAATGAAGCCAGCGGCAGCTATTCCAGTATCAATAGCGGTAACAGTAATAAAGCCACTAATACATGACCAATTTAGATTTTATGGTATCAATTCCCCTCTTGAGAGGGGCAGGGG
>CAZHPS010000055.1:0-21083 GCA_964534335.1 uncultured Desulfobacterales bacterium | reverse complement strand
AATCCCAGCAGGGGCAGAAACAGCCCCATTTCCGAGAACAGATCCTGTATGCGGGGTTCACGGCCGCTTCTCACCATCATCAGGACAGACTGCATGTAGCCCGCCTTCATTACCGGCATGAGAACTCCGAGAGTCAGAACTCCGGCAATAATCATGACAAGGGTCATCAGGATCAGAGGTACCACATACTTCAGCGTCAGTGACCATGCTTTTTCAAGATGCGTTTTAAAATCCATTTGTTATTCTCCTTTGAAAATTGAAGTTGAATACCGGCTTTTTTATGCCGTTGGGAAATTATAAAAAAAGAAGGGAACTGTCAAGAAATCATGCAATTCTTTTCCATTCTTTTTCTTTCCGCGCTGCTTGCCCTTCCCGCGCTGTCTGCTGACAGCATTCCGGATAGGGATGCGGTTCCGGAAAGACTCCGGGAACTAAGCACAGAAATCAGACGCCACAATTATCTGTATCAAATGGGAAAACCGGAAATTTCAGATGCAGAGTATGACCGTCTGCACAGGGAACTGCTTTATCTGGAGCAGAGATTTCCGGAACTGGTACTGCCGGACAGTCCCACATCTCAGGTCGGGCCGGTTCCGGAGACGAATTTTTCAAAGATTGTGCATCCGGTTCCCATGCTCAGTCTGGACAAATGCCATTCTTTGGAGGATCTGAAAAACTGGATACAGAAAACAGAAAACGCGGCAGGAAAATCCCTGTGCTTTGTGGCCGAAGAAAAAATTGACGGCACTGCCATTGAACTGATCTATGAAAAGGGAATTCTGGCAAAGGCAGCAGCCAGAGGAGACGGCAGAGAAGGGTATGATATGACAGATAAAGCCCGAACCATCCGCAGTCTTCCGCAGAAACTGTCTTCTCCGCTTTCCCTTACAGTGCGGGGCGAGGTGTTTGTGAAAAAAGCAGATTTTGAAAATCTCCGGGAAAAAGGGCATTTGGAATATAACAGCCCCCGCAATCTTGCGGCAGGCGCGCTGTGGAAAAAAGACCTTCGGGAAACAGCCAAAATTCCTTTGGATATTTTTGTTTTTGAGGCTGTCACAGGGATTCCCGATAACCTGAAAACACATACAGATGTACTGGATTGGCTGAAGGAACTCGGATTTCCCGTGAATCCCCGAAACTGCCGGGTGGAGAATTTGGAAGATGCAGAAAAATATATCCGCCAGACTGCATCTGACCGGGATTCCCTTTCTTATGAAATTGACGGAGTGGTGCTGAAGACAGATGATCTGAAAATCAGAGAAATGCTTGGGCAGACAGAGCGTTTTCCCCGGTGGGCAGTAGCTTACAAATTCAGTCCTTACGATGCACGCACGGTTTTGGAGCAGATAGAGGTGCATATCGGACGGCTGGGACGGGCCACACCTGTGGCCGTATTTCAGCCGGTACAGATTCGCGGGGCAGTGATTCGCCAGGCAACACTGCATAATCAGGAACATATCCGCAAACTGGGACTGTCTCCGGGTGATACAATCCTGGTGGCAAGAAAAGGGGATGTGATTCCGGCTGTTGCAGAAGTGACAGAGAAAAACAATCCTGATGCCCCTTTCTGGCAAATGCCGGAAAACTGCCCGGTCTGTCAGACAAAACTGAAACAGGAAGGCCGTCACCATCTCTGCCCAAATTTGGAATGCCCGGCCCGGATTCGGGAGGGACTTGTGCATTTTGCCAAAAAAATGGGCATAAAGCATCTGGGCGCGGCAGCAGCAGACAGTCTCATTGCCCGGAACCGGCTGAAATATCCGGAACATATTTATATGCTTGAAGAAAAAGATTTGAGAGACACACCGGGATTCAGCAATGCCAAAATACAGGCTTTTTTTGCCAGTCTTGCGCAAAGCAGGAAAAAACCTTTTGAAACCGTGCTGACCGCGCTGGGGATTCCGGGGCTGGGAAAAGGGAGTATCCGCGCCCTGACCGGGGCTGGATTTGACTCTGCGGACAAAATTATGAATGCTGATCCAAAAGCACTTGGAAAAATAAAAGGTATGGGAAAAGAAAGCGCAGAAAAAATTCTTGGGGGATTTGATCCCCGCATGAGAGAGAGTATTGCTGCTTTGCGGAAACAGGGACTGGCACTTTGAGAGAAAATCAGAAAAACAAAAAGGGACCCGGATTTTTATCCGGATCCCCTGAATTTTTTTGGTAGCGGAGACAGGATTCGAACCTGTGACCTTCGGGTTATGAGCCCGACGAGCTACCAGACTGCTCCACCCCGCATTAACTTAATCAATATAACTCTGATTCAGATATATGTCAAGCAATAAATTTACAAAAAATGCAATTCTGATGTGATGCCCGTTTTTTTTCTCTCCGGATCAGACCGGAGGGCTGTTAAGTTCTTTAAAAAATCCCCTCTTGAGAGGGGGCAGGGGGTGTGTAAAAATCCCATGCCCGGAACACACCCCTTTATCCCCTCTCAAGAGGGGAATGAACTTAACAGCCCTGGGATCAGACCGGAGGTTCAGAACTTCCTGCTTTGAAATCAGCCGGATCTTTTTTATTCTGTGAGGAATAATATTATGATTTACATGGAAGAACTCAGTTATCCGCTCCTGATTGCGCATAGGGGCTATCGGGTCAGATACCCGGAAAACACTCTGACTTCTTTCCGCGCGGCTGTGGATGCCGGGGTTCAGATGATCGAACTGGATGTAACCCTGAGCAAAGACCGGAAAGTGGTGGTGATTCATGATGATACGCTGGATCGCACCACAGACGGCAGCGGAAGGGTTTGTGATTTTAGCCTTGCACAACTCAGGCAACTGGACGCGGGATCATGGTTTGAACCCGGTTTTGCCGGTGAGCAGATTCCGACTCTGGCAGAGGTGCTGGATATGGCTCTGCCCTATGTAACAGTGAATATTGAAATCAAACCCGAAGCCTTTGAACTCAATGCGCCTGCGGATGCCATTGAAAAACAGGTCATGGAACTGGTTTGGGAACGCAGCGCGCAAAATGCTGTGCTGATTTCCAGTTTTGAACACCGGGTTCTGGAGCGGATCAGTTTTTTTCCTGACCCTCCCGCTCTGGGTGTGCTGACGGAAAATGCCGGGGCAGAAGAAATGATTCCCCTGTGCCGAAGTATCAGTGCTTTTTCCTGGAATCCGGATTGTTTTTGTCTGAACAGGCAGGAAATAAGCAGGATGCATCAGGCAGGGTGCAGGGTTTTTCCCTATACAGTCAACCAAAGAAAAGAAATTGAAAAATTTCTGGAAATGGGGGCAGACGGCGTTTTTACGGATGATCCTCTGCTGATGCGGCATCTTTCATAATGTGAGTTCACCTGTGTCCCGCAATAATTGAAATGTGAGAAACCAATGGCGAATCGGTATAAAAAATCCTCATTTTTATAATACCGGTTCGCCATTGATTTTATACAATGCTGAATACAAATCCGGAGGAGTGCAAAAATTAAGCGGAGCGGTTTTTTGCACACGCCCGGCAGCGGAAAAACTGACGGTATTGTATCAAATCAGTGGCGAATTGGTATAATACCAATTCGCCATTGATTCTATACAATAAAGCCATATTTTTCTGTTTGATTACAATCTATTATTTTTTTCAAAGGCACATTTTCAACGGTGATTTGGTATAACACATTAATTGGATTATTACAATATAGAATTGTTATAATTCCAAAGTATACTGATCCAATTTTGGTTTTCTTTGGCACGGAAATTGCCTATGCGCCCAAACAGTTTTTTTCAGCCCGTCTGCGGGGTTTTTCAGGCCAAAAACGGATGTTTTTTCACTTTCAGCACGTCAGGCAAAAATCATGCCAAAGAAAACCAAAATTGGATCAGTATATTGATAAATCTGGTAACGGAAACAGGGCATAATATGCCTTTGCCTGTTCATGAGATGCACACAAACTGAGTTTTTTATTTCTGAGGGATTCATTCACAACGGTAGGGGCGGCCCAGCGCACCCGGCGCAGTTCCGGAAAAAATGCGGATAAGGGACTGTATTCTGATCTGTCTCTGTGCACTGCCGGAAACCTTTTTCTGCCGGGCACCATACATAATCACAAGGGTGAAAATCATCAGGGGAAAAGGTGCGGTCTGAAAAACCTGGGCAGGCACGGACGGAAACCATTCCTGCAGATAAATGCCCATGACCTGCAAAAAGGAAAAAAAATAGGCTCCAATCGCGGCCCTGACCGGGTCCCATCCGCCAAAAATTACCAAAGCCAGAGCAATCCATCCGGTTCCCTCTGCACCCTGGGGTCTGCCCCATCCGGGTTTGACTGCCAGGGAAAACGCTGCTCCGGCCATTCCCACAAGAAGTCCTCCGATCACAGCGTAAAGCATCTGCACTTTTCCGGGACTGATGCCCCGCGCATAGGCTGCCACAGGACTCTCGCCCACAGCCCTCAGTTGCAGTCCCAAAGGTGTGCGGAACATATACCACCAGCATAAGGCAATGAGAACCAGGCTGAAATAGATCGGCAGGTTATGCCGGAACAGCACTGATCCGATGAAAGGGATATTTTCCAGCACAGGAACCGGCATTTGCGGAACCTGGGGCCCCTGCATCCGGGAATAGGAATTTCCCAGAAAATAGGCCAGATCGCGGGTCATAAGAGTCAGGACAAATCCCACTGCCACCTGGGACTGGTCCAGATATATGCTGAACACAGCCACAGTAAGAGCCACCAATGCCCCGCAGATCGCTCCGGCAAGAAATCCCAGACCAGTGCTTTGGGTATGAAAGGCTACGGCAAAAGCAGTCATCGCGCTCAGGAGTATGGAACCATCCAGGGAAAGGTTGATCAGCCCGGCCTTTTCCGTGATGGTTTCCCCCAAAGTGGCGAGAACAACAGGCGCGGCTCCCGCGATAATGCTGGCAAACAGGAGTGTGAGACTGTGTTCGGTCATTATTTTGTATCCCGGTTAGCTGTTTCGATACAGAAAATTAAAATTATTATAAAAAATAAAACAATTCAAATCTGTTTATCAAAAAAATATAATAATATAAAATAGTTAAATTTTACCATTTCGTGCAGATCCACTCCCATAATTTTATCAGTGTGAAAAATCCCTCTGTCCAATCATCTCCTCATGCAGTTTCCGGGTGCATTCCCGGCCATACGCAAATATCCCTTTCTGACCCGTCAAGGAGCAGACGGCCTGCGTCTCCTTTGCGCATGGGTTTGGAAAAGAGAAATCCCTGCCCGTATTCGCATCCGTATGAAATCAACTGCCGGAACTGGGGCAGTGTTTCCACGCCTTCGGCCACCACATCCATTTTCATGCTGTGGGCAATGGAAATAATGACCGGCACCAGGTCTTTTTCGCCGCTTTCTCCCATACGGAGAACAAAAGAGCGATCAATTTTCAGCACATCAATGGGAAATTTGTACAGATAGGAAAGCGAGGAATAACCGGTTCCGAAGTCGTCCAGAGCGATCTTGACATTCATTTTCCGGAGTTGGGAAAGAACATCCACCAGATAATCCACATTCTCAATCAGAACACTTTCGGTCATCTCCACCTTGAGATATTGGCCGGGAATTTGCATATCCTCCAGTATTCTCTGAAATTCATCAATAAATTCCGGGTGCAGAAACTGTTTGCCGGAGATATTGATATTGACAAAAAAATGACGTTCCGGCTCGACCTCTCTGATCCATTCCCTGACCTGAATGCAGGCATCAGAGATAATCCACCTGCCCAACTCCAGAATATATCCGGTTTTTTCCGCAAGGGGGATAAATATTTCCGGTGAAATCACCCCGCGTTCCGGATGAATCCATCGCACCAGCGTCTCAAAACCCGCGAGTTCGCAGGTTTTCATGCGGATGATGGGCTGATATTCCAGAATGAATTCCCCGCGTTCCACCGCACCTTTCATATCCGTTTCCAGCCGCAGCAGATTCATGGTTTTTTCATGAAGTGCCTCATCATAGGTCTGAATTTCTGCCACGCCCTTTGCTTTTGCGCCATACATGGCAATATCTGCATCCCGCAGCACTTCCACAGTGGAATTGTATTTTTCCGCGCCCGGAACAATGCCGGTGCAGACCGTGATATACACCTCTTTTCCGTTCACGGTAAAGGGTTCCCTGAGTTCCTCCTTAATGCGCCGGGCAATGCGCACAGGATCTTCACTGTCACCGGTTCCTTCCAGCAGAACTGCAAATTCATCACCGCTGAAACGGGCCATAATTTCCGAACGCCGCAGACAGTTCTGGAGCCTTTCAGAGATTTTGATCAGCACCTGATCTCCGGTAAGATGTCCGAATCTGTCATTGAGCGCGCTGAAGCGATCCACATCCATATACAGGATCGCATAGTTGTACAGTTTCTTCTGTCTGGCCTCCTTGAGAATTTCCTGCAGACGGTTGAGAAAAAGAGCGCGGTTGGGAAGACCGGTCAGGCTGTCGTGAAAGGCCTGGTGGTGCAGCCGTTTTTCCGCACGGCGCCGATCTTCAATTTCCCTTTTCAGACGGGTATAAGCACTTTCCAGATTCCGGTTTCTTTCCCTGAGATCATCAATGAATTTTTCTGTTCTTTCCCGTATCAGTGCTGTCAGGGTTTTGAGAATGGAAAAGGATATAGTGGCAGATTCCCGCACCACTTTCTGAAAATCATCCCGGCAGATGCACAGCAGTTGGGAAGGTTCT
The DNA here is from genome assembly GCA_964534335.1 of uncultured Desulfobacterales bacterium. Classification (GTDB taxonomy): domain Bacteria; phylum Desulfobacterota; class Desulfobacteria; order Desulfobacterales; family Desulfococcaceae; genus JAABRU01. The sequence continues at coordinate 14,437 of CAZHPS010000055.1, read as the reverse complement.
GCGGTAAGCACTGTGGCACTGCGCGGGAAGTCGTCAATCAGGGCCAGTTCACCGAAGCACTGGCCCTCTTTGTAAACAGCAATTCTGTCCCGTCCCTGGTCTCCGTTGTTTTTCATGATTTCCACAGCACCTTTGAGGATGATGTAAAAATGCTGTCCCCGTGTTCCCTCGGAAAACACCACTTCCCCGGCATCCAGAGATGTTTTGCCGCAGACCGCGCTGATTTTCAGAATATCCGCATCAGGCAGGGATGAGAAAAAACTGACGTTTTTCAGAAAATGCAGGTAATCTTCCATGTTTATATTTTTTCCACCACATCGCAGAGCAGACGCACGCCGAACCCGGTTCCTCCGGGATTGCAGTAAGCAGTTCCCTTTTCTGTCCAGACCGGCCCGGCAATGTCAATATGCGCCCACCGGGTGTCTTTGACAAACGCGGACAGAAACAGGGAGGCAGTAATTGCCCCGCCCACTTTGGAACTGCTCATATTGCAGATGTCTGCGGTTTTGCTTTTGAGAAATTCCTTGTAATCTTCCGGCATAGGCATCTGCCAGCACCGTTCATGGGTTTTCTTTCCCGAAGCAACAATGGCCTCTGCCAGTTGGCTGTCCAGTGAGAAAACACCTGCAATCCGTTCTCCCAAAGCCACCGCGCACGCGCCTGTGAGAGTCGCTAGATCAATGACGGCATCAGGTTTGCAATTGCGGATTGCATAGGAAAGCGCATCAATGAGAATCAGCCTGCCTTCCGCATCAGTATTGCCGATTTCAACGGTTTTTCCGTCATAGCTTGTCACCACATCTCCGGGCCGTGATGCAGTTCCCGAAGGCATATTTTCCACAATGGGAATCACTGCGGTCAGATTGACGCCCGGTTTTGTTTTGGCAGAGGCAATCATGGCTGCCGCGACTGCTGCGGAACCGGCCATGTCTATTTTCATTCCGGAAATGTGTTCCCCCACTTTGAGATTGAGTCCTCCGGAATCAAAGGTGACGCCCTTGCCCACCAGCGCAATATGCTTTTTGGCTTTTTTGGCTTTGTATTCCAGAATGACCAGACGGGCTTTGGCTTCGCTGCCCCGTGACACAGAAAGCAGCGAACCGAATTTCTGCTCTTCCAGTTGTTTTTCATCCATCACTTTGACCGCAAGCCCTGCTTTTTCTGCTGCATCAGCAATCATATCCGCATACTGTTCCGGTCTTTTTTTATTGGCAGGCATGGAAACCCATTCCCGTGCCATCATGGTTCCCGTGCAGATATGTTCCACCCGCTCGGCCAGTCCCGCGAATTTTGCCCCTGTCTGGGGTTTGACAGGAATGGAAATTTTTGTCAGGGGAATCTGCTTTTTTTCCTCTTTGTAGGGTTCATAGATATGGTTTCCCAGACAGGCCCCTTCCATAAGGGATTCCAGCAGGTCTCCCATTTCTGTTCCGTATTTTTTGTCCGAAGGCGGGGCAAGGAAAATCTCTTCCAGATTCTTTTTGATACAGGCTTTCACTGCTTTTCCTGCAAAGGAGCGCAGCACTTCGGTATCCAGTTTTTCCTTTTTGCCTATGCCCATGCAGATGACACGGGAAGCATTGATCTCCGGGGGATCAAAAAAAACCACTTCTGCATCATTGCCGCGTTTGAATTCTTCCATTTTCTTTGCTCTTGCCGCAAGCGCAGAAATAGCGCGGTTTTCATGAATATCCGCATCTTCGCAGACCGGTATGACCAGAGTTCCAATGCGATCCTTTTTCAGATCACCTGTTTTCAGTTCCAGCAATTTGATGTTCTCCTTTGATAATGTTATATTCAGTAAATGACCAATGCGCGGAAAATCAGTTTATGACACGGGCAGAGGTCAACTGCCTTATTTCCTCTTCACTCAGTCCTGTTGCCTGACGGATGATGTTTATATCTATTCCCATTTGCAGAAGATTGAGAGCGGTTTTTTTCCTGCCTCTGGCTTCCCCTCTGCTCTCCCCTTCTGTTATCCCTTTAATCATACCCTGATTGAAAACATGCTCAGTGATGGTTGTTGACACAGATTCCATGTTTACCTCCTTTTTAATCTTTTCAAGTTTTTGATCAGGCACTTTTTTGTAAAAACTGACCCACTGATCAAGCAGAAGAAGCTGATCATCAGAAACAGATCGCCTTCCAGACTTTCCTTCAGTGCCTCGTACCGGCTCAGAAATTCCTTGTCTTCAAAACGGTATGTTCCGATTCTGATTTGGGGAAAGTAATGTGCAAAAAATTCTTCCGTGAACGCGGTGATCAGCCATTTGAACAGAGAATCATGGGTTTTGGGATTTGACATTGTTTTTCCTTTTTAAAACAGTGCAAAAGATCAGGAACGCAATGTGGCCGTCATCCGCAGGGGATTTTGCAGAAATTCCAGAGCAGACACAACATCTGTGAAAACCGCATCCGCTGCCATCAAAGTTTCCGCGGCCGCTCCTTCTCCCAGAATTACAGCCAGCCCCAGAGCAGATTCTTTGAGCATGAGCCGGTCATTTCTGCCGTTTCCCATGCAGGCCGTATATTCGGCACCAAGTTTTTTCACAAACTCCAGCTTGGCTTTGTCCTGATTTCCCGGAGGAAGAATGGACAGGCTGCATCGCACGCCCTCCATCTGTGCAGCAGATTTTCCGAATGTATCCGCAGTGATGACATGAATTTCCAGCATTTCGGCCAGCGCGTTCAGGGCATTTTTTACACCGGGAAGAATATTGCCGTCAACAGCCAGAGTGCCGTTAAAATCCAGCACCAGATAACGAAGCTGTATCTTTCTGTATCCGGGAATGTCGGTTTCGATCATGGTTTTTCCTTTTTATTAATGCGAAGTAAAGTTAAAAATTTCAGAATAAATAAAAACAGATTGTTATATATTCATACAAAATTCATACAAAAAAAACCGGTTTTCCCAACAAATCCAAACCCCGGAAGGGTTGATATTATTATAGAAAAACCGGTTTTCCCAACAATCCAAACCCCGGAAGGGTTGATATTATTATAGAAAAATCGGTTTTCCCAACAAATCCAAACCCAGGAAGGGGTGACATTATTATAGAAAAACCGGTTTTCCCAACAATCCAAACCCCGGAAGGGTGATATTATTATAGAAAACCGGTTTTCCCAACAATCCAAACCCCGGAAGGGTTGATATTATTATAGAAAAATCGGTTTTCCCAACAAATCCAAACCCAGGAAGGGGTGATATTATTATAGAAAAACCGGTTTTCCCAACAAATCCAAACCCCGAAAATTTGCAATGATTCAAAATCAAAAATATCATCCCTTCCGGGATTCTGTTTTGTTTTTTTGCATGTCATTTTCTATAATCATTTCATCCCTTCCGGGATTTTTTTAACCCCGGAAGGGGTGATATTATACCAATTCTCCATTGATTTGATACAATACTGAAGCGGAAAGAGTGCAGAGCGGACAGGAGAATGCGCCCTGTCATGAGGCCATCAGCAGGCTTCTGCACAGAATCAGTCCTTCAGCTTTATCACTGCGGAATGGGGCTCTGCTTTTTGCCTGCCGGAAAAACGGAGTGCTGATCCCTGACGGTTCGTCATTGGACAAACTGTACGCTCAGCATACCGGACCTGTCTCCCGTCACCGGTCAGGAAAATATCATGCGGTTGTCAAAGGGATTAACCTGCTAAAGCCTATAGATGATTTCCAAAAAAGAATATCCCGCCAAAGCAGCATAGACGCAAACAGTTCTGCTGAGCGGAACGCTCTCACGTCAGAACTGCCGGAGCCCAGCGCGATCATACCGGTTTCGCTGTCAGAACATTCGTGTTCCCTGCATAACATTTGCGTTCTTTGCGGCAAAATGCAGAAAAATCTGGCAGTCCATTATCAGCAGAGCTGTCCCGAAGCGGTTCCGGGATTGCAAAAACTGTATTTTTGCACGGATATGCCTGTTCAGTTCCGGATGCAAAAATACAGTTTTTGCAATTTATCAGGAAATCGTGAAAATCGTATCCAGCTTCAGCACCCGGAACAGATCCCGTATCGCATCGGAAACATTGGTAATACGGATATTTCCTCCGGAAACTGCCAGTTCTTTGTAAAAAAGAAGCAGTTTGCCGATACCTGCGCTGCCAATATGACTTACGCCTTTAAAATCGAAAACCACTTCTTTCAAAGCTGCCCTGTTAAGCGAAAGAAACCTGGCTTTGAGTTCTTCGGCTCCGCTTTCGTCAATTTTTCCGTTGAGTGTAAAACGGGCACTGCTTCCTTCCTGTGTCACATTCACTTCCATTTATCGTTCCTTTATATAAATGATTAATGAGGCATAACTTTGCAGACGATCTGTGCAGCAGACAGCGCGTTTACGGTAATCAGCAGGAAGATATTCCCATAAATCCCGGCATGTTTCCGCTGAACGGTCTCCGAATGCGATCCCGGCGATGCGGTGTGTCTGAAGCTTTCCAAACACCGACTTCATACGCTCCTTTTCCGCCACAGCCGGAAAGCACCAGACCAATTTTATGTGTCATATGCTTTGATTTCCATGATATTTACAGTTTCGGCTCTGCATTGTCATCTTCTTTGTGCAGAAAATCAATCATCAGTTTTGTCATATCTCCGGTATGGTTGAAATAGCCTTTGACAGTATTGTGAATTCCCTCCTGTATTTTATTGCTTTTGTCCAGATCTGCAATACATTCAGACTGTTCTTTCTGCTCTTTGATTTTTGCAATGAACATGCGATCCTGCTTTACCTTCATTTCGAAAAATTCATTGAATGTATTCAGCAGTTCGGATTTGTGCCTGCTCAATCTTCCCATTTCCTGCTTTATACTGTCAAAGTGCAGTCCCTTCACAGCGGTCTGCTCTCTGATTTCCTTCATTTTTTCAATTGCTTTCCGCTCAACCCCTTCATAATCCGAGGCAGACATGCGGTATGTTTCCAGTTTCAGTTCATACGCGTCTTTTCTTGGAATCACTTTCCAGAGAATGGGCAGAATATCCAGCAGGATAAAAATGGCAGTCAGGAGCCAGCTCCATTTTTTCACATTGAAATTATTCTGACTTAACTCATCAAGTGCATTGCTGCGTGCCAGAAAATCCATTGCTGCTTTGCTTTCAAGGCCCTGCACTTTTTCATCCCGCAGTTTTCTGAGCCTTGCAATCTCATTTTTTTTGTCTTCCATCAGACTGCTGTTTCTTGCTGTAAGTGCGGCAAGTTCGTTTTTCCCAAATTCCACTGATTCTTTTTTCATGCCAAAATCTGCTTTTTCCCTTTCCACAGCATTGACAAGCTGTTCTTCCAGCCTGCGGTACTGTTCTTCGCTTTTCTGTATCTGCCCGTTAAGACTTTCCATTTTCAGTTCAATGGAGCGGGCAACCGGGCCATGCCCTTTTTTGCCGGTACGGGTGCTGCTGCCTGCAATTTCATCCGAGAGTTCCTCATGGGATTTGTTCAGTTCCTTTCTAAGTTCGGAAATTTCCATGCCCGTGTTTGCAACTTCCTTTCTCAGTTCAGAAATTTCCCTGCTTTCACCGGCCTGATTCACATAAATAACTGCATTCCCTTTTTCACTGATCTCTGTGTTCAGTCTTGCAATTTCGGCTTCAATGGCATCAATTTTCTGATTGTAATCTTTGCGGATTTCCTCTTTCCGGCCTTCATTGCGGGAAAAAATATGTTCCTCAATATTGTCGCTGAACAGCCGGAGCACAATGGGATGGGCAATGGCATAGGCAATGAAAACAGCGATAATCAGGCGGCTGAAAACAGAAAAGGAAAAAATGTCCCGAAACAGGGAATTTCCCTTGTCAAAGGTGATGATCAGATAGCGATCTATATTCAGAATGATCAGTCCCCACAGAAAACCGAAAACCACGGACATGAACAGATGATCTTTGAATATGGTGGAAAAAAAATAACTTCCTGACCATACTGCCAGTACAGCCGGGGTCAGCACCAGCCAGCCGAGCGCGATGTATTTTGTCTTTACGCTTCTGGAACAGTCTTTCAGAAGCTCCGGGTCAGTGCCACTGCAAAAAAGAAAAAAGCGTTCGATGACAGAAACCTTTGGCAGACGTATACTGCCTGTCATACGGCCAAGCGCACGCAGTCTGCTGACAATAAAAGTGAAAAAAGACACCAGCATCGTCCGCAGGCCGGAAAAAGCCTTTGCAGTTGATGATTCATTTGATTTCCGATACTTTTCGTTCCAGGTTTTCAATGAAGCCCTCTAATATTTTTTTTATGGTTTTAAAATAAATTTCCACTTCGGTTTTCATGGATTCATTTGCCTGCTCATATAAAACAGGAATGTCCCGGTACTGTTCCAGTTCCAGAAACTGGGATTTCATATTCTGCAGAAATTTTCTTCTGCCTGATGCAATGGTTTCCGAGATTTCCTCTATTTTTTCATTGGCAAACCCGGCAAGGCGGGTCTGGAGATCCATGCCGATGGGAGCTGCAAGCGCGTCAGCCAGCCGTCTGGCAATTTCCAGTTTCACATTCGCGTAGAATTCAAAGAAAATTTCCCTTTTATGGAAAATCATTCTCATTTTTTCCACGGTCAGCCGGTTTTCCTCCTGCTGTGCAGCAGAAGGAAAAATCCGGGCCAGCAGTCCGGGCTGTCTGTTCAGTTCTTCGGTGATTTCCCGAAGAAAGCGGTCATTTTCACTGCCCAGATACTGTTCCAGTTTTTCAGCAATAAGATTCAAATCTGCTGAAAAATCAAAATATTTTGATACCAGATATGTCATTATTCTTCCTTTTTGGCAGACAGGGCAGCAGACACCTGTGCATATTCTGCAATTATTTTACCTGAGAACGTGCAGTTAAGCAACAGATTTTTTTGCTTTGCGCATTCCGGATACATGAAAATGCAAAATATATCCCATAAATCTCTCCGGTTTTTTTAAGACAATGTCTGTCCCCAAAACAAAAAAAAAGATCCTGCCTGCAGAATACCTTTTTTACCCCATTGATTTTTTCACTTTATGATAATATCATCTGACAGCACTTAAGCAGGTCAATGAAAATTTTCTTGTATAAAAAACCGGGGTTCTGAGGAAAACCGCACATCCTGAAAACTTTATACCCGAAAATTTATGGAACCATGCTTATATCAATACTTCGGTAATTTTTTTGTTTTTTTATTATTTTAAATTTCAGACAGTTAAAATATGAAGCTACAAATTTTGGAGCTATTTTTCCCTGTATTTTATTTTTTTCAAACTCAGCTTTTGTCCTGAGTTGAAAAATATCAGGGACTTATATTTTAACTGCCTGATTTATCAGGCTGCACAGCAGAAAATATTACCGAACCATTGTTATATGAAATCTGAAAAAAATTTCAGCATAAACCCTAAGGGTTTCAGACAGAATTTAATGTCCAGTTATTTTTCAGATTTCATATGAGTTACGGATGGATAGTAAGGCATCAGAAAGGCGGCTTCCATTATTTCCGCACAGCACACAATGAGGATGAAGCATTATGACACTCACCCTACCCTTTGTCAAATACACCTCATGCGGCAACAAATTTGTAATTGCCGATGAAACACGCGGCCAGATACTTACAGAACCTGAAAAAATGACCTTTGCCTTTCAGGCAACCGATATATACTTCGGTATCGGGTCAGACAATTTTCTTGTCATCCAGCCCTGTACAGCAGATATTTTGAAAGAAATCAATGAATTGCATCACTATTGGGAGAGAATTCCGGATGCTGCATATTCCGATTATATTTTCAGAATGTTTGAACCGGACGGAAAAGAGGCTTTCAGTTGCGGCAACGGTTTATTGTGCATCTCAGATTATATGTACACCAATTACGGAATTCAGACTGCCAGAATCATGACAGAAATTCCCACGCCATATCCCAAAATTGTCACCATCGGGAGAGATGCGGATAAGGGAATGTGCTGGACAAATATGGGGCCTCCCACGAAAATTCCCCCGGAAATGATGGATTCATCCATTGCCACTCCCTTTGATGACTGTCTGATGTCAGTCAGAAATCTGAAAATTGCTCTTCCAAAATCTGAATTCATCGGTTTCACTGACGATATTATCATTGAACTTTCAGGGTTCACCGTTTTTACAGGCGAGCCGCATCTGGTGATTTTCACAGAATCCGGTTTTTCCCCCGCGGAACTGGCGGAACGGATTTTGGTATCATCTGCACAGAAGTCTCACAGAAGAAAAACAGATTACAGTTCATGGGTTGTTCATGAAATCGGCATGACCCTGAACAATGATTATTTGCATATCTTTCCCAAAGGTTTAAATATAAATTTCGTCCGTATTGCTGACAGAACCGCAGGTATTCTGGATCAAAGAACTTTTGAACGGGGAGTTTACCGGGAAACCTGGGCATGCGGAACCGGAGCGGTTGCCGCATCCTTTGTCGCCAGACATCTGAATATGATCAGCACTGATGAAATCCTTGTACGGCCCTATCTGAGCCGTCTGCGCGACCCAAACTCACAGCTTAATGTCAAAAAAACCGGAGAGGATTACTTTCTTTACGGAACACCGGTTTTTCTGTTCAGCGGGACCACTGAATTCAAAGAAAGCAGAAAAAAATTGGAATGTTCCGCTGTTCCGGATCCCGCTCCATGTATGGAAAAACAGGAGAATGAAGATGAAAAAATGCAGTCATTGTACGGAGATTCCTTTTCAGTGAATACGGACGGATCTTCCACAGTGTTTCATTTTCCCGTTCCTTTGGAAATACCGGGTTCCTGGGAAAATGATTTGCATGATGAAAAAGCAGGAGCCAGAAAATTTTTTTCTGAAATACTGTATGATTTTTTGTCAGGCATTTCTGCCAGACTGGAACTTGCCGGAGCCATATTTTTGCTGCTACTGCTTGTTCTTGGGTTTAACGCGCTGCTCAGTTCGGGTTCACTGAAAAAAGCATACATGGAAAGCACTGTTTCACAGTACCGGGCTTCTGTGGTGAACATTCAGAAACATTTGCATAAATTGCTGGATGCGGGAAAAGATGCTGATACAATGTCCGGTCTGAATGATATTCTTGAACAGACAAAAAACCGCATTTTGCAAAAATTTTCTGATGAAAACGCTGTTTCCATATCAGTGGCTTCGGACACAGGTCTCATTCACCACAGTACGGAACAGAAACTGATCGGCACGGTGCTGCCTTTTTTCAAAGGCAAATGGTTTTGGCATGAAAACAGTTATATTACCACAGTGAATGCTGTCAGCAGTGAAAACACGCGCAGAGCAGTTATAGCGATTGCCTTTGGTGAAAAACAGATCAAAAAATTTGAGAATTCCGTATTCAGGGAAAATATGAAAACCGTTTTCCTTATTACCGGTTCCGGAATGCTGTTTTTAATCATTGCTTTGAATTTTCTGCTGTTCAGCAAATCCATTCCGCAGCAGATTTCCAAAAAAATCATGTTTTCAGTCATATTTATCATTGTTGTTGCATCCCAGATTGTCTTCTCTGTTTTGAGTATGAACGCTTTCAAAGAATACTGGCAGCAAATTACAGGACAATATGGAAAGGAACTGATTTCAGATCAGCTCAGCGGAATGGCTTTGGATGCCGCAACTGTCATTGTGATTTCCATTTTCTTTTTTGTTGAAACCCTGATTGTGTTTTCCCGGTTTATTGAAAAAAGGGTTTTTAAACAGGAACATTCCGGATCAGTCCACTACAGCACCATAAGACCTGTTTTCTTTCTTTTAATGTTCGGACTCAATATTTCCATATCCTTTGTACCTCTGCATATGGAAAAACTTTACACCCCCATCTTTGGTCTTTCAAAAGATCTGGTTTTAAGTCTTCCGGTATCTGTATCTGTTTTTTTTACAGGAATCGCTTTTTTCATTGCAGGAGTGTGGAATGACCGGCGGGGCTGGCATGAACCGTTTTTTGCCGGAATATTTCTTGCAGGCATGGGGCTTCTGTATGCCTGGCTCGCGCCCGATTCCCTTCATTTTATCATATCCCGTGCAGTTAGCGGTATGGGATACGGTCTTTTTTTTATGGCAGCCCAGGGGTTTATTATCACTTACACGGACAAAGATACCAAAGCACGGGGATTTGCCTCGCTTTTTGCCGCTCTGTATGCAGGACTTATCTGCGGCAGCAATACCGGAGCCATGATAGCGGAAAGGACAGGGTATCAGCCTGTTTTTCTTATGGGTTCGATCATTATTTTTTCCGCGGTTGCCTGCACTTTCCTCTTCATGCGCAAAACCATCAGAAAACCGGAGGCAAAAAATATTCAGCCTTTCAGCATCACAAAAATTGGCCGTTTTCTTGCGGATCGGAATGTGCTGACCGTGATTTTGTTCAGCAGCATTCCGGCCAATATGGCGATGATTGGTTTTCTTGAATATTTCAACCCGGTTTATCTTAACAGAATCGGCGTGTCACAGTCCAACATAGGCCGCACATTCATGCTCTACTGTGTGTTTATCATTTATGTCGGGCCGCTGATCAGCAAATACATTGATGTTTCCGAAAGAAAAAAAATGTTCATGTTCGCAGGCGGCATTCTGGGAAGTCTGTCGTTTATATCCTTTTATTTCTTTGAAGGCATTGCAGCGGTTCTGACTGCAATATTCTTTTTGGGTCTGTCCCAGAGCTTTGTTTTTGTTGCCCAGGTGACATATCTTCTGAAGATGAAAATCACTAAGGACGCGGGCGAGGGAAAAGCCATTGCCACTTTCCGGCTTGTGAACCGCTTTGGTCAGGCAGCAGGCCCCATGATGTTCGGCGGTCTGGTTGCAGCAGCAGATATCAGGGCCGGTGTGGTTTATGTCGGATACACCTATCTGATCCTCACTATTCTTCTGCTTTTCCTTACCCGGACCGACAAAAATCTCAGTGTTCCGGAATCTGCAAAAAAATAACAGAAGCAGATTGGGCACTTGCCTGAATAATGTCAATCAGAGGGGCGTTTGTACCACATACGGCAGAGGGTTCTGGAAAAGGGTGCAAAGGGAATAATGAATAGAGACAGGGCAAAGAGCCAGGTCTGAACCGGTGAAAACCAGTGCAGTTTCCGCTGTGAGGATATGATAAATTCTTCCTGTATGATGCAGAACCCCATTCCTCTTTTTTTTCCCCACTGCCTGATTTTCAGGGAAAATCCGATTTCCTCGGATGCATACACTCTTTCATCAAATCCGCGTACCGCATCAAAAGCATCCCCCAGGCAAAAGACAAAAGAACCTGCGGCCAGTCGGAATTTCAGGGAAATCATATTCCAGAAAGCAATGACTCTCTGCACAAAAGGGGAGGCAACTGTTCCGAAATCCAGCCGGATACCTCCACCGCAGCATTTTCCGCTTTCCAGTTTTTTCAGGGCTGTTTTCAGAATTTCAGGCGTGATAAGGGTATCTGCATCCAGAAAAATCAGGTATTTCCCTTTTGCAATTCCGGCTCCGGCATTGCGAGCGCGGGCAATCTGGTTGATTGGTTCAAACACCACCTGCGCGCCGTATTCACGGGCAATCCTGCCGGTCATATCCGTAGAATTGTTATCTGTCACAATGACTTCCCCGGTCATGGCAGTTTCCTGCATGGCACCAGCCAGCGCGTCCAGAGTCCGGGGCAGCCATTTTTCTTCATTGTATGCGGGAATAATAACAGAATACATTTTGTTCACATAATCCTGAATTATCTGTTTCCAAACAGGAACATTCATGTTATACCAAAGCGCTTTCAGAAATCGGGTCTGACACACGGACGGAAAAAATCCGTAAGGATTGATATTATTAGGTTATGAAAATCCCGTAAGGGATGATATGATTATAGAAATGATATGCAAAAAAACAAATCAGATTCCCGGAAGGGATGACATTATAATCATATCACCCCTTCCGGGGTTTGGATTGCTGCCGTAACGGTTTTTTCTATAATCATATCACCCCTTCCGGGGTTATGAAAATCCCGTAAGGGATGTCATGGCAGTTTATACAGAAATTTAAAATCATTTGCAAACGTTTATTTTATGAAACCTGCATTCTTTTCCCTTTATTTTGTCATTCTGCTCCTGTCTGCCGCTCTTGCCGGAAGCAGTCATGGTGCTGAAAAAACTTTTTTTATCCGGAATGCTGAAATTGCAGAATCTCTCAGCGGCTCCGCGCGGGATTTCCCCAAATACACCAGTCAGATTATCAATCTGGCAAATCAGAACGCGCAGGCGACAAGGCCGAAAACAGTGGGGCAGATGTCTGAACTGATTCAGGAATTTCCGGGACGGGAATATGAGGAATGGGTGCAGTGGTACACAGCGCAGAAACCTGAGGCCATTGATCAGGCATCGGAAAAAATTTATGACATGATTGTCAAACTCCGCAGGGCAATGGAGGATATTGACAAAGCCCTTGTGAAAAAATGGGTTGAAAACCTGATTCTGACCCAAAGCTATGCAGGACAGCGCTTTCAGAAAAGCATTCTGAAGCAGATTGCAGATACAAAAAAAACAGACTTCCGGCTGGCAAACCCTGAGGAGGAATCAAAGGGAATTGACGGATATATCGGAGATATACCTGTATCTGTCAAACCTGTCACGTACAAATCCAAGCCCATGCTGCCGGAACAGATTGAGGTGAAGATCATTTATTATGAAAAGAAAAAAAGCGGCATAAAGGTTTTTTATGATTTCTGAAAGGAGACAGGCAGGATGACTGACAAAACAGATAATTCACCGTTACCCCAGGCGCCGGATGTTCTGCTGATCCTGGGCACGGACGCATCCGGAAAAAACCATGTGACCAATTTTATTGCCGATTTGATGGAAAAAGCCGGTTATGAAGTTGAAAAAAGAGAGGGATGGTTTTCGAAATATCCCAGTAATGTGATATCCAGCGAAGGCAAGGGATGGTTTGATCTGATGAAAGAAAATCTCTTTCTTGCCACCTTTCCCCTGACAAAATCTCTTATACCGGTGCTGCTGTTTTTTCTGCTTGAAGGTGATTTGAAAAGATTCAGAAAAAGCCATAAAAAAATCATTGTCATCAGCCATACGACCCTTCGTATCCTGGCCTTCTGGCTGGGTCACAGATTTGAAAGAGAAGAGGACATCAGACTGCCCGTATTTCTGGATCGTGTGCTGAAAAATATCATCCCAATTACCGGAACAAAAACCATTGTGCTGGATATAGCCGATGAAATCCGCAAAAAAAGAATCTGCAAAAGACGGGAAAGCGGCAAAGCCGATAATTTTGATCTGTATATGGCAAAAGACGGACTGCGCTCCGAAAGAATCGAAAGTTTCCTGATCTGGCTGGGAGAAACCCGGCTCAATGCCGTCATCATTGAAAACAATGATCTGGACAATGCTGCTCTTTTCCGTGAAACTGATCGGGCTTTCAGATATTTCACAGATGAAAAGACATCATAATCAGCATCTGCTGCCAGAGAAGTGCAAAAATTGTATAGTTCTTTTACCAACTTTTGTCCTCTGCAAAACCCGGTGGAGGAGTGCAGAAATTAAACGCAGCGGTTTTCTGCACAGAGGACAAAAGTTTAGGAAAATACTGTTGCTTCATTTCACTTAAAATTGTAGGTCGGATTAGCGTCAGCGTAATCCGACAGCCCGGTACTGCCCTGAAATAAACTCACAATTTAAGCTGAAACAATGCACTATATTTTTGCAACCACCTTGTCATCTGCTGAACTTTAATGCAGAATATTAAGCATTTGGGATATAAAAAAGAGACAAATGGAATCATTCATCAATGGATTGTTTACAGCAGTGCTGTTTCTGCTTCTGCCATTTTTTGCTTATATGCTGGGTTCTGTACCCTGGGGACTGATTGTAATACCGATTCGCTGTTGACCTGATACTATCCGGACTGATCCGGAGGAGTGCAAAAATTAAGCGGAGCGGTTTTCTGCACACCCGGAACTGCGGAAAAACTGACGGTATTGGATCAAACCAATGGCGAATCGGTATAACATGGATTTTCACATCCGAAGACATTCGCAAAAGCGGCAGCGGGAATATCGGAGCCACCAATGTGCGGCGCAGGGCCGGAACCCTGGCCGGATTGCTGAAACTCTGGCAGGTGATGCTGCCAAAGGTGCTGTTCCGGTATATCTGGCAATGCAAATGGGCAATTCCGGCACTGCATGGAGTGAAATATATATCTCCCTTGCTGCAATCAGCAGACTGAAAATTTTCCGGAGAGTCCAATACCAATTCTCCATTGGTTTTATACAATGCGGAATGCAAATCCGGAGGAGTGCAAAAATTAAGCAAAGCGGTTTGTTGCACACGCTGAACTGCGGAAAAACTGACAGTATTGGATCAAATCAATGGAGAATTGACAGAACACACGGAATGCTCGGAAGCCTGTCCGGAAGATTTCTGCATGATATTCATGCTATACCATTACTCAGAAGATTTAATGGTACAGCCACGAATTACATGAATTATGGTTTGTGCATTCGTGCAGATTCGTGTTATTCGTGG
>CAZHPS010000054.1:0-21441 GCA_964534335.1 uncultured Desulfobacterales bacterium | reverse complement strand
AGTTCGTAGGTCGGATTAGCGTAAGCGTAATCCGACACCGGCATTACGGCTTGGGAATGTCGGATTACGGCCTCGGCCTAATCCGACCTGCAATAATCGCCCCTGCAATTTTTTAAAATCCTGTCAATCCCTTAATCCTGTGAATCATGGTTCAGACAATTCTGAAAACGCTTAAATTCACTCACACTACTCCATCACCATCAGCACCACACGGCGGTTCTGTGCGCGGTTTTCCGCTGTGTCATTGGGAGCAGCCGGTCTGGATTTGCCGTATGAAAAACTGTCCATGCGGTGAAGAGGAATCTCATGCTTTGTGTGCAGATAGGATTTGACTGCTTCGGCACGGATCTGACCCAGTTCCAGGTTGTATTCCTCTGTTCCGATATTATCCGTATGTCCCTGAATTTCAATATAAACATTCCTATTTTCCTGAATCAGCACCTCCGCGAGGATGTCCAGTTCTGCTTTGGCATCTTCGGAAAGTTCGCTTTTGTTGAAAGAAAAGGGAATGGATTCATCGGAAATGGTGGCCTCAAACATCAGTTTTCCGGTACTTACCTTGTTGCCGTCTTTGGCACGGGTCACAGCCTCATCCACAAGACTGAGTTTTTTCTCTATCAGTTCCTGCTGTTCCTGTGTTTTGATTTTCAGCAGACCAATGGCCTCCTCATTGCTTCGGACGTTTTCACGGACATTGCTGATTTCAGCCCGCACATTGTTGATTTCCGCAGTCAGGGATTCGGTAAGCTGTTCATCCACATAGCCCCTGGTTGCACATCCGCTCATTGCCAGCAGCATAAAAACAGAGAGAAAAACCTGCGTGAAAAACAATTTTTTCATTCCTGTATCTCCTTTGTGTCAGTTATTTTTTATCCTCCTGAATCAGGGCGCGGGCTGTATTAAGGTCATATGCGTGCCCCGGATCAAACCCTCTGGGCGATGTTTTTTTGTACATGGCCGCAGCCTCCAGTATGGCTGCATGGGGAACCCATCCATGCCCCTCCCAGATTTCAGGCTCATCGGATTTCCATAAACGGAAACAGATTTCATCTCCCACCTCCCGCACATACATCCGCGCAGTTTTATTCTCCGGAAATGGATAATAATAAAGACCTTTGTCATCTTTCATCAGATTGTGTTCCTTTCTCCGTATAGGGTAAAGATTGAAAAAATATTACTGTGCCAAGTCTGATATCAATTCTCCATTGAAAATATACTTATGATTCGGTTTCCCACAGAGGACACAGAGGAAACAACTCACCTTATTGTATAAATTCAATAGCGAATTGGTATGAAAGACTGTATTGCAGAAAAAACAGAAATTCTATTTCGCATTTTCAGCGGCTCTGCGTCTGATCCGCACCAGTCCCGGACTGTTGTGCAGATACATCAGGGGCGAACGGTATCCGGCATCCAGAAAAATCTGCTCCAGATCATCAAACAGAACCGGACGATCCGGCCAGGTGAAACCTTTTCTCCGTGCCTCCAAAGATTCCCATTCCTCCCGGACGGCAGAACTGTTTCCAAAGATTTCCTCTTTGGCCGGATCACAGAGAAACATTTCGCATACAATGGGTTTGATCCGCCACAGGCATCCTTTTTCCGAGAGATACACACATTTGAAACCTGTATGAGGCTGCTGAAGTACATCTGCCAGTGCATCCAGTTGAGCGTCCGAAGACAGGAGAGCATTGATGACCGCATCTGCGAAAAAAGTGATAATGCCGTCTTTGGAGCAGCACGCGCTCATGCGGTTTTCATAGCAGTTCCGGGTGCAGAGATGCCCGAAATGCGCTGCCAGAAATGCAGCAGTATCTGCCCGGAATGCCAGATAGTCCCTCAGAGATGTCCGAAGCATCTCTTTCCGGGCCTCTCCCATTTCCGAAAGATGCCTGCGGATCAGGGTCAGGGTTTCCATCTGTTCTGTCTGATAATCGTTCATGGAAGTGCAAAATAGAAAAAAAAAGATTGCATGTCAAGTATGGTCAGAATATATTTGACCCGGATGCCAGTATTCTTTCAGATTTGATTTTGTGAATTTTAACCGCAAAGGACGCAAAAAAGGCGCAAAATATACAAAGACCGTAATTTTACCTTTTGACAGGAGAAAACATTATGAAATTTATCAGCATATGCAGTATGTTTCTGAGCATGATGCTCTGGGCGGTTTCCGGGTTTGCCTATCCTTTGGACGGAGAGGGTTTCAGCGGAATTGCACGGGTGGAAGGATACCGTCTGGCAAATGAGGGCAAAGTTGGCGGGCCGCGTCAGCCTGCCGGAGCCCTGCTCGGACTGGATAAAGTGGATTTGCGTCTGTCAGATCGTCCGAATATGGAAATTCCGGCTGCGGATAAGGAATTTACATCCAAGATTGTCAGACTGCTTGGCAGGGAAGCCAACAGATACGGGATTGCCGTACTGGATCTTTCCAATCCTGACGAGCCTGTTTACGCGGAACACCGGGGAAATGTGGATCATAATCCCGGAAGTGTGGGAAAAATCATGGTGGTCATCGGCCTGTTTCAGGCTCTGGCTGATGTTTACCCGGACAATACCGAAGCACGTCTGAACATCCTGCGGACAGCAATGGTCACGGCAGATGAGTTTATCCGATCCGATGAACACAAGGTTCCTTTCTGGAATCCGGCAAAAAAACAGCTTTCCCACCGTATTCTTCGGATCGGAGACAGGGCATCGCTTTACACCTATCTGGACTGGATGCTTTCCGCGAGTTCCAATGCTGCCGCAAGCATGGTGATCCGGGAAATTCTTCTGATCAGGCATTTTGGAAAGCGTTATCCGGTCAGTGAGGCAGAAATCCGTGCTTTTTTCCGGCAGACACCGAAACAGACTCTTTCCGATCTTCTTGTCAGGGGGCTGCGTACTCCGCTGGAACAGCACGGGTTTGACACAGAGCAGATCCGGCAGGGGAATTTTTTCACAGCACGGGGTAAGCAGATTGTGCCGGGCAGAAGCAACAGCCGGGCCAACGCCCGGTCTCTGATGCAGTTTCTGATGAAACTGGAACAGGGGAAGATTGTGGACACCTTTTCCAGCCGGGAAATCAAACGTCTGCTTTACATGACTCAGCGGAGAATCCGCTATGCATCCTCCCCGGCCCTTTCAAATGCGGCTGTTTATTTCAAATCAGGGTCCCTTTACAAATGCAGACCTGAACCCGGATTTTCCTGCGGCAAATACAAAGGAAATGTGAGAAACCTGATGAATTCAGTTGCCATTGTGGAATGGCCTGCTGAAACACGGCAACTGCATTATATGGTTGTCATCATGTCAGATGTTCTCAGGAAGAACTCCGCTGTCGTGCACCAGACCCTCGGGACACGGATCCAGAGGCTTTTGGAGTCTTCCCATGCTTCTTCCGATCATTCTTCACCGCAGCCTTTGAATGCGTCTCCGAACGGCCCGCCTTCTGACGGCTCACCTTCTGAGCAGCCTTTGAATTTGCCTTCTGACGGCTCACTTTCTGACCCGTCTTCTGATGATTCACCTTCTGACCCGTCTTCTGATGATTCACCTTCTGACCCGTCTTCAGATGATTCACTTTCTGACCAGCCTTCAGATGATTAATATCAGGACGGGGCATCTTTGGCGTTTCTGTTGTCAGACGGGCTATACTGGGTGTTTCCATGTCCAGACGGGGATACCGGGATTTAGGCCAGCCTTGAAAAATCAGATCATCGAGAGCCACTATCAGTTCACTGAGCCACTGCCCCCCTTCAGGACTGCTTGCCAGGGCTACGGCGATATAACGCCGGCCTTTGCGCTCCACAATGGCACTGTCTGCGTGAAACTGCCCCCATGTTCCGGATTTCCGGTAAATAGCGGAATCAGGACGGGTGGCCTCCAGCCCTTTGACAAATTTGTGATGAATGGCAGGCTGTCCCAGGATTTGTTTCATCTTCCGGCTCATTTCCGGAGACACCAGCAGCCCGTTTTCCAGCATATAGTAAAACCGGGCAACCTGCAGAACTGTGGCGCCATGGGAAAGGTTGTACAGGGGGTCACGCTTCCATGCAGCGGCTTTGCCGTATTCCTTGCCCACCCACAAACCACCGTTCTGGGAAGGATCATAAAAACGGTATTTGGGAGAACACAGCAGATTTTCAAGAAATTCCGGGCCTACACGGTTGAGCATTTCGGTTGCTGCTTCATTGGAGGAATTGCGGATCATCTGGATAAGGGTTTCATGGGTTTCCTGATCCAGTGTCATTTCCCCTCTGTGGATGCGCTCGAAAGCACCGAACAGAATGGCGATTTTGGGAAGGCTTGCTGCATACATCATCTGGTTGCCGTTAAGGGCGGCCAGTCTGGGCGAGGCCGGTTCTGTAATATCAACCAGAGCCACGCAAAGGTTTTTGTCTTCAACTGCCTTTTCCAACTCCAGAGAGGCCACCGCAGCCTCCAGACCCTGCTGCAGAAAAGGGTCTTTGCATCTGGTCAGGGGCGGACAGCTCTTGTAGGCATCCGCTGGAAAAGTCATACATAACAGTACAGTAAATAAAGCAATCCATCTTATTGTTGTTTTCATAGCTGATCCTTATAACCCATCTTCCCCTGTTTGTAAATGCTTATTTCATCAGGAGATAGATTCAAAGGGACTGATTGGCTGCAGCGGGGAGTCCGGGCAGTCCGGAACGGAGGATCTCTGCCGTCCTTGGGAAGCCCTGACCGCTCCGGCTGGTGACGCCCAGCCTCACTCCGGTGACAAAAAGAAAAAAATCAAAAAAAACAAATGAGTTATATTTCTCATTTCCCCATCTCCTTTTCAGAAAAATTCAAAAATACACTTCTCTTGGTTTTTTCTGTCAAATATGATATTGAAAAACAGTCGAATAAGATATAGGATAATTCCTGCTTTTGGATGGGGAAAAAACGTATTTTTCTGCAGCCCGGTAATAACAACTCAGAATTATTACTAATCCCCATATATCGACCCTTTACGTATGCAGGGAAAGAATGGACACAAGGAATGACTGTGTTTTTTTTCAGCAGCGAACCACATGAAAAAACAGGATTTGAAAGCAGCTAAGTATAAAATGCTTTTTTTTCTTTACGAACAGATCTGGCAGATCGCGATTCCCTTTCTGTGCAGAAATCCCCGTATTGCAGAGGGCTTTGCACAGCGGATTCTGGGGGAGCATTTGCCGCACGCGGATTTGTGGATACAGGCTGCTTCTGTGGGAGAGGCATGGCTGGCAGCGGAAATTCTCCAAAATCTGCATCCGCACAGACCGATAAACGTGCTGATTACCTCCAACACCCGGCAGGGTATTGAACTGGTGGAAAAATCTGTTTCAGAGACCTGCTTTTCAGATCAGAAAATCAGAAATATATATACGGCATATTTTCCCTTTGACTGTCCCTCTCTGATGCAAAAAGCTGTGCATCAGGTATGCCCAAAACTCATGGTGCTGCTGGAAACAGAAATCTGGCCCGGACTGCTGGCCGCGCTGAAGCAGTCTGGAACCCGGATACTGATTCTCAATGGCAGAATTTCTCCCCGCAGTCTGCGGCATTACCGTATATGGCCTTCACTGTGGAAATCGCTGCGGCCGGATCAGGTTCTGGCTGTTTCCCCGGAAGATGCCAATCGCTTTGCTCTGCTG
The DNA here is from genome assembly GCA_964534335.1 of uncultured Desulfobacterales bacterium. Lineage (GTDB taxonomy): Bacteria > Desulfobacterota > Desulfobacteria > Desulfobacterales > Desulfococcaceae > JAABRU01. The sequence continues at coordinate 15,814 of CAZHPS010000054.1, read as the reverse complement.
TTTGGCCGGGAAAATACCGGGCTGATGTCCAATATCAAATTTGACCGCATTCCCATGCATCTGTCCGGCAGGGAGAATGAAAATCCCATGCGGCAGATGATACCCCATCCCTTTCTTGTGCTGGGTTCAGTGAGGCAGGAAGAGGAATGTGATGCGGGAAAAATTGTAAGGCAGGTGATTTCTGAAATGCCAAAAACTGTTATTGGCCTGTTTCCACGCCATTTTCACAGAGTGGAATACTGGAAAAAGACTCTGGATCGCGTATGTGTTACATGGTGTCTGCGATCCGGGATCAAAGAACCGGTTGCGTCCGGAACTGTGATTTTATGGGATACCTTTGGAGAACTTCTGTCCGCGTATGAAGTTGCTGATGCCGCATTTGTGGGGGGCAGTCTTGCTCCTCTGGGCGGTCAGAATTTCATTGAACCCCTTGTCTGCGGTCTGCATACTGTTATCGGGCCGTACTGGAATGATTTTGCATGGGTGGGCAGAGAAATTTTTGACAAAGGACTGGTGCGCATTGCAATGGACTGGCAAAATGCAGCAGATTTGCTGATACAGGATTTGAAACATCCTGTTTCAAAAGACCTGGTCAGAGAATCCGCGCGGCAATATCTGGAACAAAGGCGGGGAGGCACAGCATATGCCTGCCAAATAATTGAAAAAAATATTTTTTAAATATATTGGAGAAAGAAAAATGCAGACACTTACCATATCAATAAAGAATAAAGATATAATGGATAAGATAATATGGTTTTTAAAGCACCTGGAAAAAGAAGGTGTTGAAATAATGTCCCAAGAGGATATGGAAGATTTGAAACTTTTGGCAGCAACAAGAGGGGAGGAAAGTATCCCATTTCATGAGTATTTAAAAAATGAAGATTAATATCAGGGAAAGTGCCATAAAAGATTTAAAAAAGATTGGCGGGAGTGACAAAAAGCGTATTTATGATAAAATACTGGAACTGGCAAATTTTCCAAATGTCAGCAATCTGAAAAAATTAACTGCTTTTGAACCTGCCTGGAGAACAAGGATTGGGGATTACAGAATTTTATTTGATGTTGTTAAAGACAGGATTGAAATTGGCCGGGTTCTGCATCGTAAAGACAGTTATAAAAAAGCATAATTGAAAGTCATGAAAAAAATTATTGAAAATGCCATATATCGGCTTATGTTATTGTCTGTCTCCATTTTGGGACATCTGTCCCTTGCACGGGCGCGGAGGATTGGAACTTTGCTGGGGCGTCTGATTTTCCGCATGGACACAAGACACCGGCATATTGCAATGGAAAACATTGATCGTGCTTTTGATTTTTCCCCGGAGGAAAAAGAGCGTTTTACGCTCCGGGTTTTTGAAAATCTGGGAATGGTACTGTTTGAAACTGCATGGTCTCTCACGCGGAATGAAAGACAGCTTGCCAGATATTTCCGGATCATTGGAGCGGAAAACATTCATTACGCTTATCAGGAGGGAAAAGGAATCCTGGCCCTGACCGCACATTTCGGCAACTGGGAACTTCTCACTTTTGTTGCTGCGCTGCTTCGGCATCCATTGAGCATTGTGTACCGGCCTTTGGATTTTCCGCCTTTGGAGAAGTTTATCTGCCATATCCGCACACGTTTCGGTGGTGAACAGATTCCCAAGAAAAAGGCATTCCGCAGAGTAATCAAAGGTTTGGCCCGGAAAGAAATGGTGGCCCTGCTGATGGATCAGAATGTTGCCATACGGGAAGGAGTGTTTGCTGATTTTTTCGGCCATCCGGCCTGCACCAATGCAGGACTGGCTTTGCTTGCTTTGAGAACAAAGGCCCCGGTGGTTCCTGTATTTCTGGCACGGGAAGAACATGGTTTCACTGCATATTTTCTGCCGCCTTTGCCTCTGATGGAAACCGGGGATCGCATCAAAGATGTGGAAAACAATACAGCACAGTATAATCAGGTGATTGAATCCTTTGTGCGCAAATATCCGCAGCAGTGGTTCTGGGTTCACCGCCGCTGGAATACCAAACCTTTTTATCCCTGGCCCAGAGAAAAATAATTTCAGTGAAAGATTTCCGAAATTTTGGAAACTTCGGAATTTTATGCACCTGAAAATTTATGGCATTTTTTATATCAGCGCATACTGACCATAATATAATCATAATTATGAATTACGGAGGATAATCACATGGAAAGCAGAATGGATCGTATTGAAAAAGAAATGGCGGAATTTCTTCATGGAATGAAGGAACTGAGAGAAGCCCAGAGGGAATCTCAGAAAAAAACTGATGAACAAATCAGGGAACTGCGGGAATCTCAGAAGAAAACTGATGCCCAGATTTCACGAACTGAGGCTATGCTTGCAGCAACGATAAAAAAACTGGATAACATCGGTGTCACTTTGGGAGAAATGGGACTTGTGCAGGGAAAGGTTGCAGAAGATCTGTTTTACAGGAATGTGAAACATCTGTTCGGACAGCGAAATCTGATGTTTGCAGATGTGCGCAGAAATATGAAGAAAAAAAGCAATGCTGGTCAACAGAAAAAATTTCAAAGCAAAGGAATTTGCATGAGACAAAATGGGAATATCCTATGCAAGTGTTTAAAATATATTTAAAATTATATATTGATTCAAAAAAATCATGCCTGAAATGCAGATGACTGTAATCCTGATGTTATGCAGTTGATAAAAAAATCATGCCTGAAACTCCTCAGAGCTTATCCGGTCAACTGCATAACTCCTGCATTATTCTCTTTATCAGACAAAGGAAATACTATGAAAGTTGTCCTGATCTCCATGCCCGATGTTGCGCCGGTCATTATCCATGACACGGCCATTCACATGCCCAATCTGGGAATTGCCAGCGTGGGCGGAAATATTGATGAACATCATGAGGTGCGGACTGTTGATCTCATCCGCAAACGCGGCCAGGTGCGCAAATATCTGACCCGCGTTCTGAAAGCATTCCGGCCCGATGTGGTGGGACTGTCCGCTATGTCATGGCAGTATGACACCTGTATCAGGATTATACGCCTGATCCGGGAACTTATGCCGGATGTGAAGATTGCCATTGGCGGGTATCACGCGACACTGATGTTCCGGGAAATTGCCGCATCCTCTGAAGGAAAACTCATTGATTTCATTATCCGGGGGGAAGGCGAGGAAGCCTTCCGCAGACTGGTCAACGCGCTGGAAGGCAAAGATCGCATGGAAGATATTCCCTCGCTTTCCTTCCGGAAAAACAGTGGTTTTGTCCATAATGAAAAAGATGAACTGCTGGATCTTTCCCGTGTGAAACTGCCCATCCGTGACAAACGCCGCCTCACCTGGGGTTATCATGTGATGTACAATCCCATTGAGGTTATGGAAACATCCCGCGGCTGCACCCGTTCCTGCAATTACTGCAGCATCCGCCATATGTACGGCAGAAATTTCCGCACTTTTCCCATAGAAAGAGTGCTGGCCGATCTGGATGATATTTATTACAAACGGAAAACCCGGTGGGTTTTTGTAGCAGATGACAATCTTGTTCTCAATCCTGCCAGAGTAATGTCCCTGTGTGATGCCATTATCCAAAAAAATTACAAAGGGCTTTGCATTGTGGCACAGGCTGACTGCATTTCCATGTCCAAAAATGAGGATATGATCAAAAAAATGGCAGAGGCCGGGTTCAAATCCCTGTTTCTGGGCATTGAGAATGTGTCTGCCGAGAATCTGATTACAGCGAACAAGGGTAATATTGTGGAGGCTTCCCGCATTGCAGTGGAACTCTGTCATAAATACGGAATCATGGTTATCGGCGGGCTGGTTCTGGGATTTCCCGAAGATGATGAAAATTCCCTTATTCGCAATTTTGAGTTTTTCAATTCTCTGGAAGTGGATGCAGCCTACTGCCAGATACTCACCCCTTACCCCAAAACCGGTATCAGGGAAATTCTGATCCGGGAAGGTCTGATTGTAAATTCCGATGATTTCCGATGGTATAACGGCATCTGGGCCAATGTGAGAACCCGGCATATGGATGCGAAAGAATTGCAGTACAAGTTTTGGTATCAAAAGGAAAATGTGCTGGGATGGTGGAAACCTTCCTCTTTTGCCCGCAAAGACGGCAGAGGCTGGACCGGGATTTGGACATATCTGTTCAAACCCGTGCTGAAATACATCATAGACAGGAAACAGAAAAAAATCGGATGGGAAGGAAGATTTCAGGAAGATATGGAAGGTTTGCGCAGCCTGAACAGTTTTCCGGATCTGTGAGAATACATAATACCAATTCTCCATTGATCTGATGCTGATCCGGCGGAGTGCAAAAATTAAGCGGAGCGGTTTTTTGCACCTGCACATGCTGTTTACAAAGGACAAAAGTTAAGGAAAATACTATTGCATTGTTTCAACTTAAATTGTGTGAATATTCCGGAGGGATACCGGGTTGCCGGATACGCCTGCGCTAATTCGACCTGCAATTTTAATTGAAATGATGCACTATATTCAAAAAATCCGGTTTTTCTGAAAAGTTTATATCCAAAAATTTATGTTGATTTACTTAAAAGAAACAGTATACTGATCCAATTTTGGTTTTTTATGGCACAAAAATTGCTTTATGTGTCAGACAAAGGCATTTTGGAACCGGGTTATAATACCAATTCTCTATTGATTTAATACAATCTGTGCAAAAAACCGCTCAGCTCAATTTTGCACTCCTCCGGATTTGCATTCCGCATTGTATAAAACCAATGGAGAATTGGTATAAGAATATAGCGTTCCTATTTGATTCGTGGAAATATTTTTCCTGTACCGCCGTCAGGAAGCCCGGCCTGAAATTTATTTTCCACGAATGATGCAGGAACGCCATATGTTCCGGTTTTCGAAAAAACCAAAATTGGATCAGTATATCCCCTAACTTTTTATTCTTTGGAGGAAAAAGATGATTACATCCTGTCAGCACTGCAATGAGGTTTTTGACATTCAGGACTCTCTGTTTGGGCAGATTTCTCAATGCCCTTTTTGCGGAAAGCAGTTTAAAGCCACAATGTATGTGGGAGACAAAAAGCATTCTCCGATAACGGCGGATGGGAAAATCAATGTTCCTGAAACTCTTCTGAAAAAAAGCATAAAAACAAAATGTCCGAATCTTGAATGCGGACAGAAATACAAAGTCAGTGCAAATGCAATCGGTTCTGTGGCAAGATGCAAGAGATGCAATACGGTGTTCAAGGTTGAAGAATTCAAAGAACCTGAAAAGGAATTCTCTCTTGAGATAGAAGAACCCCCGTCCGAAGAAAAAGTGGATGAAAAGGGTAGGAAGAAAAGAAAGTCTTCCAAAGAAATAATGAGGGAAAAAATTGATGCAATCAGTGAAGAAGTGGATAGGGTACTCCCTTTGCTGATGGATTCTTTGGAAAAGAAGGACAATGAAAGTGATACCCGCTTACTTATAGACAGCATGATTCAGCATGTGCTGGGATATGATATTGCGGATATTAAAACAGAACAGAAGATTGAAGGCAAGAGAGCTGATTATGTGTTATCCGTTGATAATAAGGATGTTATTGTGGTGGAAGCAAAACGCATTGGAATGAATCTGAAAGACAATCAGATTTATCAGGCCACTGCATACGGGGCTTATTCCGGAATAAAATGGGTTGTTCTCACAAATGCTGTTGTATGGCAGCTTTACAGGGTTTCAGGCGGTGAAAAACTGGAAAACAATCTGATTTTTACGATCAATCTTCTTGATGGCCTGGACAGCCGGGAGGCTGAATGGTTCTACCTCATCTCAAAAGATGGCATGTCACGGGCCAGTCTGCTGGAAAATCTGTGGGAGAAAATCAAGGTATTAAGCGAGGATAATGTAATCAATGCAATTCTCAGCGATGATGTGATAACAAAAATCAGAACAGTGCTTGTGAAGCAGACCGGGTACAAAAAAATCACAAATGAGGAACTCAAGCAGTTCATGGAAGAGAATATCTTCAATTTGTCATAATTATACAGAAATGTCCTGTCTCCGGAGCCGGCTCTGCCGGACGGAGGAATGCCAAACTTTCAGTTTGGCACTCCTTTATTTTTTGATAGTGGGTCAAACCGGCTGATAATGTCATCCCTTCCGGGATTGTTATTGGTTTTTCAATTTTTTCTGTAATAATTTCAATCCATGCGGATTTTTCCGGCACCGGTGTCAGGTTCAGTTCAGCGGATTTGACCCACTCCCCATTTTTTTACTTCAATGGCAAGTGTGAGAGACGGACAATCAATCCCGGAAGAGATGGAAACTTCATTTTCAGGCTTCAGCCGGAGCATTTTTTTTGCCTTTTCTGCTTCCCAGCTTCTGTTTGAGTTTTTTTATCTCCGCAGAACTCAGATTCGCTGCTTTGGCAATCTGTTCATCCGTCAGCAGCCCCATTTTCAGCAGATTCAGGGCAGTTTCGGTTTTTCCCTCCTTCTTTCCCTCCTTTTTCCATTCTTCCCTGCCTTTCATGATACTGATCTGCAGCAGCTCCTGAACGGCCACAGTTTTCTCCAAAGGTGTCAGTTGGATCATTTTCCTCACCTCCTCCAAAGTCAGGTCTGAAAAACGCTGTAGAACAGCGTATTCCAGAAGCTCGTTAAGGATTTCTGTTTTTGCCCGGGGCAGTCCCACTGCCCTGATTTCCGCGTCCCACTGCCTCACCGATTCCGGCAGTTTTTTCCGGTCTTTGAGCACCAGAGGCTTCAGCACAGTCAGCACGGATGCTTTTTTGCCTATTTTTTTGAGCAGATTCGGCAGATAACAGCGGATCAGTCGATTGGGGCTGACACAGGACAGACCGGGTTTTCCCGGATCAAATGCTTTGTCCGTGAACAGCACCACAGCCACAAAGGGCTGCTCATCGTCATTCTGCTCATACCATGTGCTGATTTCCCGGAAGAAACGCCAGTAAATCTTTTTGTCCGGATAGCCCTGCACCTCGGCAAAAAGATTGGGGCCTGCACCGTCTGCACGGCGGAAAAGACCGTCCATCCGCTTCTCGGTTGTCTTGGCTGTGATGCTCTCAAAGACATATTTGCCTTCAGCGTTCAGGCGGATCAGATCAAAAAGAGACTGCGGATCAAACTTGAACAGTTCATAAAATAAGGCGTCTGTTTTCATCTGTCATACATAATCAGAAAATCAGGGAAAAGCAAGTTATTTTGCGCTTGATTCTCCCGGTTCCGGAAGTTTTTTTCTGTGCAGAACCGGGAAGCAGGAAAGATCCGGGTGTTTTGACTGCGTCTGAAAATGACAGTGTTTTTCTGAACCCATCAGACAGAGTTTTATTTCTATGCAGAAAATTTATTGACTTCTGTATGCAAAAAAAGCAAATATGTTTTTTTAAGACAGACAGGGAAAAATGGTTCCGGAAATCAGCCGGGAATTGTCTCACTGGCCTTTGATTCGGCATGCCGGATTTTATGAATCCTGACCGGCAATGCTGCTTTTGGTTTCCAAAAATTCATATTCAGATAAGGGCAGGTAAAGGATTATGAACAAAAAAAGAATTGTATACATTTTTTTCGGTCTTTTGCTTCTTGCTGTTTTCACAGTGCCGGGATGCAAAGATTTTTTCAGAAGCGATGAAAACAGCATACATATCGCGCTGGCCGGGCCTATGACAGGGCCAAACCAGTCTGTGGGCAAATCCTTTTACCAGGGCGTAAAACTGTATCTGGATGAGGTGAACCGTCAGGGCGGAATCAACGGCAGGAAAATAGAACTGGATGTGTATGATGACCACAACACGCCGGAACTGGCACGGGATGCGGCAGAAAAGAAGATCGGACCGGGACAGGCTGTCGCGGTGATTGGCCATCATTACAGCAGTTGCTCCATACAGGCAGGGGAAATCTACAAAGCCAAAGGCATACCTGCCATCACCCCGGCCTCCACCAATGTCAAGGTCACAGAGAACAATCCCTGGTATTTCCGCACCTCCTTCAATGACAGGGCACAGGGACGTTTTCTTGCCCATTACTCGCAGATGGTGTTTGGGAAATCCACAGCCAGCATTATTTTTGAAAATGATGATTACGGACGTTATCTGGCTGATGTGTTTGAGGAAACCTCCAAAGAACTGGGAGTGGAGATCAAATACAAATGGTCATTTGATGCCAATGACCGGCTCATGGAAGATACCCTGAAGCAGATCGTGTATGATATGAAATCCAAAGAAAAAGATGCGGGTGTGATTTTTGTCTCCGCGCATGCAGGCCCTGGCATCAGCATACTCCGCAACATGAAGGATGCTCTTGTGCTCAATCCGGTTATGGGACCGGACGCGTTTGCCTCAGAGGCATTTCAGAAGGGATTTGACGCGTTTCCCAAGGAAAAACGCAATCCCGGTTACTATACCAACGGCATGTATGTCACCACCCCGCTCATTTTTGACACCACCAATGAAAAAGGTCAGGATTTCAAAGACCGGTACAGCAGAAAATACGGGGAACTGCCCGGATGGCATGCTGCTTTTGCCTATGATTCAGCTCTGGTCATTGTTCACGGTCTGAAAAACATTGCTTTGGGCAATTCCGCAGCTTCCTTGGCCGAAGACCGCCGCAAACTCAGAAATTTTCTTGCCAAAATGAACTCGGCTGATGAGGCTGTGGAAGGCGTGACAGGTTTCAATTATTTTGATCAGAAAGGGGATGCCCAGAAACCTGTGCTGATTGGTGTGTACAAAAACCGTACCATTGTTTCCGCCCTGACCCAGTTCAAGGCCGTGACCAATCCGGCTGTGCAGGCATACATGGAGGCCAGCCGGGAAAAGGAGCGTGCCATAGAGTTTGACGGATACTATATGTACCGGATCAATGTCATCTATACCGGAGTGGAACTCAATGAAATCCGGGATATGGATTTCTCTGATCTGAGCTGCACCCTTGATTTTTTCCTCTGGTTCCGTTTTCAGGGCGCGCCGGAACTCAATCAGTGGACTTTTCTCAATGCTGTGGAGCCCCTTCCGCAGGAAGTCGAATCAAAGTTCGGAAAAGAAAAACCTGCCGCCATTGGTGTGAAAATTGAACCTGTCCGGCAGAAAGTGACAGAAGACAATCTCCATTATTATCTGTACCGTGTTCGGGGACGGTTCCGCATGGATTTCCTGCCGGGCCAGTCTGCCTATGGGGAACATATGGTGGGCATCAGTTTCCGCCATCCGGAACTGGATAGGAACAATCTCATCTATGTCAGGGATGTCATGGGCATGGGCGAAATCAATGACGAACGGGATATTCTGGCAAAAATGGAAAATGATCAGGTGCTGAGTTCCGCGTATAACTGGAAAATCAGTCAGGTTTCCTTTTTTCAGGACACAGTGGATGAAATATCCAAGGGAAATCCGGAATATCTCAATGTCATCGGCAGCACGGTCAGTTATTCCCGTTTCAATGTGGGGCTGCTCATTGTTCCGGACAAACTCATTCTCCGCAATCTGATTCCCAAAAAAATGGTGGGGTATATGTTTGCCCTGAGCATTTTCTTTTTTCTCCTGATTCCCATGATGGGAAAAACCAAAAAATTCAGTCCCTTTATCAAAACTCTGTGGATTTTTCATTTTTTCTTTGCCTTTTTCCTGCTTATGTCCGGAGAATATTTTATCATCAATCACCTGGGCGCGACCTATTATCTTGAACCGGTCATGCTGGTGATCAATATTCTGTGGTGGTTTATTCCCGCATATTTTTTAAGCAAAGGTGCGAGAAAATTCATCTGGGATCCTCTGGAGGAAAAAACAGGGCGCAAGGTTCCCCATGTGGTGAAAAACGCTTTGGGCATCATCATTTATGTGCTGGCTTTTTTCGGTGTGGTGGCTTTTGTCTTCAATCATCCCCTGACCAGCCTGCTGGCCAGCACAGGCGTGGCAGCCATGATTCTCGGTCTGGCTCTGCAGGTCAATATCTCCAATATCTTTTCCGGCATTGCCATCAATGTGGAACGGCCTTTCCGGGTCGGGGACTGGGTCAAGATCAATGATTTCAAGGAGGGCAAGGTCATTGACATCAACTGGCGCACCACCCGCATCAAAACACGGGATGACACCATTCTCTGCATTTCCAACGGACAGGCATCAGAATCCGTGATTGAAAATTTCAGTTATCCTGATGAGGGGGTTTACCAGTATTTCACGGTTCACATTGATCCGGTTCATCCTCCGGAACGGGTGAAAAAGATTCTGCTGGATGCAGCGCTTTCCACTGACTGCGTGGAAAAGGAACCTCCGCCTTCCACCCGTTTTCTGGGACTGACCGCAGGCATGACCGGCCAGAGCAAATCCTGGGCTGCCAACTATCTGGTTTCGGTTTATGTGAAGGACTACGGCAAAAAATTTGCCTACAATGAGGCCATATGGGCCAATATCTGGATCCATCTGCGCCAGGCTGGTATCCGTCATGTCATTGACCGTCAGGAAATGCACATGGTGCTGGAAGGCATCAAACGCAAAAAGCCTGTTCCGGAAAAATCCTTTGCCCTTCTGGAAGAGATCTATCTCTTTGATCCCTTCCCCGAAGATGCCAAACTCTGGCTGAGCAACCGCATGAAACGGCATCATTTCTTCCCGGGCGAAAGCATTGTGCGTCAGGGTGAGTCAGGCAGTTCCCTGTTCATTATTGAAGAAGGTGTGGTGGCTGTGCGGGTGAAGTTTGACAATCAGGCCAAAGCTGTGGAAGTGGCCCGTATGGGTGCGGGAAATGTTTTCGGTGAAATGGGACTGCTCACCGGTGAAAGCCGGACTGCCACCATTATTTCGGTTACGGAAACCTGGCTCTATGAAGTGACCAAAGAGGACATTGCGCCCCTGATTGAACGGGAACCGCGTATTTCCCGGCGCATGAGCGATATTCTCACAGAACGGAAAATGGCGACCGAGGCAAAGAAACAGTCCAAAGACGCGAAGGAATTTGACAAAGCCACCATTGCTGCGCAGATATTCAACAAAATCCAGAATTTCTTTGGATTCAAAAAATAGAATGTCTGCGGAGTTGACAACTTTGAAAAAGTTGTCAACTCTTATACCGATTCGCCATAACCTCATCCATGATTTTTCTGTTTTTTTTGTGCTTGACATAAGCTGCCCTTACAGGATATACTTTCCTGTCTTATATAAGAAGCTGTTTTAAAAATATTCCGTCCTGATTTTTCCGGGAAAAAATCTGTATGGCAAAAGAGATAATGCCCGTTTGAATACGGCAAAATCAGACTTTGGCATCCGGCAAAATACCCTGTTTTTTGTCTCCCGGATATTTTTAAAACAGCTTCTAAAATATAAAACAGAAAAATATGAAAAAAGGAAGATTTCGTCAGGACAAACTTTACCTGATAACTGGCGTTTTTGGATATTATCAGGGAGAATTTGTCAGGACAAACTTTACCTGATAAATGGCGTTTTTGGGTATTATCAGGGCGAAATGACCTGATAATCACTGGTTATATTTTTATTTATTTATCAGTATGTTATGTGATTTTAATTTAGGAGATATTGGAATAATATTATGTTAGATTTAGATAAAATTGGGTTTCTTCCAAGTGACGAAAGTTTAAAAGCAATTTTAAAAATAGTTGAGTTAGTTACAATAATTTCACCAGAAAAAACACTTGATTTTTATATGCAAAGAACTGTTGTTGATCCTCCTTATGAAGAGTTAAAAAATGTACCTATTGCCGATAAATACTTGTTAATGCGAAAATCAATAAATCATATTTTAAATGAATTATATGAAAAAAACATCCCTAATCTAAAGAGTAATTTCAATAACAATGTTGAAATTGATGTATATCCTGTCCAATTAATATTATATGAAAATATTGATTACGATTTCAATAAATTTAAAGAGGCAAAAAAAGAATATGTTATATCTTTCTTAAACATTTCAGAAGCAGAATTTTTGAAAAATGAAAAAAGTTATTTTGAAAAAATTGGATATGATTTTAAAATATTTGAAAAATATCCAATATTAGCAAAACAATTTCAAAATATTTATGAAAAAATTCATTTCCTTGAATACATAATGAATTTTGTGCCTTGTTGCGAAATTTATAAATATTTATTGCTATTATATCAATCTGTACAATCAAAAATTAATATTTTAAATGAAACTTTAGAAATTAACTTATCATTAAAGAACAATTTCAAAATGCCGTTCTTATTTGAATCATCTTACTGGGTTACTCCACAATCAGTATTTGATAGCATTAATATTAATGATTTGATAAATAGTAGTGAATTTGATGATTCAGAAAAGAATATTTTGTGTGAACTTAAAGAATCAATTGATAATAATGAAGCTTACAAAATTAATAAACCAATAATTTGTCCTCATTGCGGAGTTATTGAAAATAATATTAAAATAGAGACTAAAGATATATTAGTAAAAATTATTTCTGATTATCGAGAGATAAATAAAAAAATAGCTTTTCAACATTTTGATAAAATAAAAGATCATTTTTTTAAAAATATGCACAATCAGATGACTAAATTTATTGAAAAAATTAACGAAGTTGATAATCCAAAAACTCTCATACTAGTAGAAGGCGCATCAGAAGAAATTTGTATTCCATTGCTAACTTATAGATTTAAAAAGCAACTTCTCAAAGATAAAAGTATTAAGGTACATAATAGCAATTCAAAAGAAAAATTATTTGAAGATTTTTTGAAATTTGTGAAACAATATCCTAACTTATCAATTGTTATACTTTTAGATTCTGATGCTGATAAAGAATTTGACGATATTAATAGAATAATCAAAGGAAGAAAAAATCTTTACGAATTATTTAAAATTGATAAAGGAACCTTTGAAGATATATTCAATATAGAGGAGTCTATTAAAGTTTTGAATTCTATCTATCCTGAACTTGAAGAAATTGTATACCTTGATTTTGATACAGAAAAATGTTTTTTGGATAATGTAAAAAGAATTTTATGGAATAAAAAGAAAGCAAAATTTGATAAAGTAGAATTTGCTAAAAAAATTGCATTGAATATTGATGAATTGCCAGAAATTATAGATAATATTATTGAAAAATCTTTTGAATTATCAATTGTGTAAAAAATATAACCCGGCGCTGAACTCGGACGCAAAAGGGTTCCGGTCGCTATCGCTCCCTCCACCCTTTTGCGCCGGTTAGCTTAGCGTTATGCCGCTGTTTATGCCGTTAAGTTGCGGTTTTTCCGGAAATGTGGTATGAGTGAAGGTTTGTCACGGCATAACCCGTCATTGCAGCGGATAAACCGCTGAATTCATGCGTTAGGTTTCTTGATATTAACAAAAAAATAATTGAGGTAAAAAAATGGATATTTTTAACTCAGGTGCAAAAAAAGAAGCTGAAAGAATATACAGCACAATAGATACTCGTATTAATTCAATAAATTATTCCTTCAAAAGAGTTCAAAACGATTTTGGCGAAAAAGCACAAAAATTAGGTAAAGTCAAATTGGAATTCCAGTCAAAAGAAGTCGGAGCTTTAGTAAATCTCTTGTCTGACATATATAAACAACTAAAATCAGATGTTAAATATAAGAAAATTATTTTAAGTAATTTGAATATTCATATAGATCATAATGTTATTAAAAAGTTAGAAGAATATTCTTTATCAGCAAGCGATACACTGGATCAGGTTGCTTCTATGGGAGTTTCTTCTGCTTCGGCTATTTTAGCCGGTGCAGGTGTTATGGGAAGTGCAGGTTTTTTTACATCAGGTATTCTGACAACTGCAACAACAGCTTTGTTAGGTACGACAGCACATATATCTGGCACTCTTGCAACAATCGGTGGCGGAAGTTATATTGCCGGAGCATTAGGTTTCGGTGGCACATCAGTTGCTGTTGGCGGTGCTATTGTCGGTGGTGCTGTTCTTGCTCCACTCGCTATTGGTGGGATTATATATAAAAGAATGAAAAATCAGAAAATACTGGAAGAGGCAAGAATAAAGAAAGCACAATATGATGTTCAATTTACTTCAGCAGAAGCAAAAATCAGAACTTTAGAAAATACAGTTAAAAGTCTTGATTTAACAGTTAAGACAATTGAAAAACTTAGGCAAAGTGCATCACTTGTTTATTCAAATCTTCATGATACATGGAATGAGTGCAGCAACAGGTTGAATGAAAACAGTGCCAAAGAGAGATTACTGACTTCAATAACACTTTCGTATTCATTTTTAACACATTCAAAAAAGCTGTTAGAATTTGAAATAATTTCAAAAGCAAAAGAAGATTTACCTAAAATAAATCCGCTTTTTGACAATGAATTGACTCAGATGTTCCGTTCTTTTGATCCGGTATCACTTACCTAAAGGAAATGAATATGACATTACCAGTAACTATTCTTGCACCTTTGGCAATTGAGGCTTTGACCAAAATTACAACTTCTACAATTACTACTATCAGAAAGAATAACACAGCAATTTCAAAGGCTAAAATATATGGCGGTGTTGGTATCATTCAAGGTCTTTATGACGCTGTAATCAGATATAAAGAGATTTCAGCTAAAAAAGAAGTTGACATCAGAAAATTGGAAGAACAGAGTAAAGTAATAATATCCTACATAAAATCAAATCAGGAATGTTTTGAACAAATATTAAAATATACTTTTGCAGAACGAGACAAAATGATTGATAAATCATTTGAAGTCATAGATCACGCTATCAAAACAAACAATACAGAGGCATTAAATCAGGGGTTTGGGCTTTTGCATCGTATAGCAACCCAAGATATTTTTGGGGTAGAAAATTTAGAAAAAGCTAAAATGCTATTAGATCAAAGACAATTGCCAACATTAGAAATTTAAATAAAATTCAGAATCCTAACCGATTAAAAATGAAACCTAACCCATCGCTCCAGCGGATTCGGTTTTGCTCCGCTATCGCTCCGCAAAACCGAACCGCTGAGCTTATCGTTATGCCTCCCAAACGAAAAAACATGCATTTTTTCTCCACTTTCCCGCCAGAAGAAGCGAATTTCAAATCAGCGGATTTGATTCCCCTCCATTTTTTTAAGCCTCTGCTGCCAGCCCTTTCAAGGAGAGTCAAAGGCCGGTCAGCGCTACTCTGCAATGTCTGGAGGTTTCCGCAGCAGACCATGACAGGCACCGGCAGACAGCATCAGAAAAGGCTGGCCGCAGCAGCCTGATGTTAAAGATTTATTTTTCACACCTTGAAAGGGCGGGCCTCTACTGCTCCAATGCCGGGGCAGATTCCAGACCGCTCCAGTTCCAGCAAAACCTGTTTTACAGCCAGCCCGCCTCCGAATCCGGTCAGTCTGCCGTTACTGCCAATGACACGATGGCAGGGAATTACAATGGGAATGGGATTTTTTGCATTTGCCTGTCCCACAGCACGGGATGCACGTGGCTTTCCGATCATTTTTGCGAGTTCACCATAAGAAATTGTATCTCCGTAAGGAACTTCCTGAAGGGCAGTCAGCACCTCTTTCTGAAACGGAGTCACATTCAGGCACAGTTTCAGGGAGAATTTTTTCAAATTTCCTTCAAAATAGAGTGCAAACTGCCGCATCACATCTTCAAGTGTATGATGATCCGGAGTCCAGTCCGGTCTGGGCGGGCTGGGATTCCCGTGTGTGGAAAAACAGACATGATGCAAACCTTCCTCATTTCCGGCTATCAGCAGTTTTCCTGCCGGGCTTTCCATATACTGATAATACATTCCGGTGTTTTTCCTTTCTGTTCATGTCAGGAATTATACCGATTCGCCATTGGTTTTATACAAACCGGAGGAGTGCAAAAATTAAGCGGAGCGGTTTTTTGCAGACAAATCCGGAGGAGTGCAAAAATTAAGCGGAGCGGTTTTTTGCACACGCTGAACC
>CAZHPS010000053.1:0-21461 GCA_964534335.1 uncultured Desulfobacterales bacterium | reverse complement strand
CTTTTTCTGATACGCATTTTCCAAATCCTCTTTCACATGCACCATGAAAAAAAGATCGGGTTTTTCCATTTTCACAACAACATCCACATCACTGTCTGCTGCGGCCTGATTCCGTGCAAGGGAACCGAAAATACCCAAATCCGTAATTCCGTATTTTTTGGCAAAATGGTCTTTTTTTGCACGCAGAATATTCAGTGCGGATTCCCGTGTAAGTATGTTCATACTGCACTCCGATTATGCAAATCTGCTGTTTTTATCTTCTGTTTCTGCTGAATTCATAAGTTTTTGCAGCATCTCCTCATGGGACAGATATTCTTCCAGAGGGGTCTGTTCACGTTTTTTCACAATTTCATAAATTTCAGCATGTTCTGAAAATTCGTATGCCTGGAAAATGTCTGCTTTATTTCTGTTCCGTTTTTTCATGCAGCTTCCCTCTCCGGCAGCCAGGACAGGACAATCTGATCTTCCGGAATGCCTGATTTGATGAGATCATCAGTGATTCCGTATCCCATGCCGTCATATTCAATATACACTTTTCCTTTAGCCAGTGTAATGTAAAGAAGATTTCCCCTGACTCTCCGTCCCCTGTCCCATCCGATCTGCATGAGCGCATATCTGTCATTTCTTTCATCAAACACCGGATCAAGACGGATATTCCCATGCGATGGACGCAGCCCTGCATACCGCAGAATGACATCCTTTATTGTTTTTCTGTATTTTTCGGTATGATCCATTGCTTAACCTCCACTTTTTCCAAATTGACAACAATCAGTCTGAGAGGAAGTTCACTGACAGCAAGTTTACCAACAGGTTCAGTGAATATTTCATCATAAACTTTTTCTGTTATTGCCAGATAAATTTCCCGTTCCGGATCAACTTTGCCAAGAAGCAGACGGTACAGCACATACTGACCTATCGCATGTTCCAAATCGAACATTGCCGATCTGCTCCGAAATTCTTTGATTTCAACAGCGATCTGTTTATCCTCATGAGTAGCACCGATAAACCGCCCTTCAATACGGTCGGCTGCCCCGGCCCCGTCTGCTCCCAGATCAACAAAAAGGAATCGTTCACCATAGGAAATAACATACGGATCTTCTGTAATTTCCCATCCGTTTTTTATAAGAGCCTGTTTTACTGTATCATGAATGAAGTCTTTTTTCGGCATTTTTTCTCATCAGGTTTTTTGTCCTTTGTGAACAGCAGGTGCAAAAAACCGCTCCGCTTAATTTTTGCACTCCTCCGTCCGGTTTTGCAGAGGACAGAAGTTGGTAAAAGAACTATAAATGCGGATTTCTCATTCTTCCATAATATATTGGAATTCTCTGCTGTTCGTGTCAAGAATACCATATTGCAATGAATTCGGATTGTCCTTTTTATGGGAAAGCATTCCAATGGTAAAGCCGTATGAAATTCCTTCCATGAATTTGAGGGAATAACTTTTTTCAATCTCTTTCAGAACAGGATAATGATCTGTTTCATATTCAATGAGTTGGGCACGATGCAAATGCCCGCAGAAAACAATGGAAACCGCATATTTTTCCATAACATCTGTGATATTTTCTTCATTCAGATAATCAAACAAAAGAGTTTTGTTATGTTTTGTCATAACACCGTGACAAAACAAATATGAAATACCATCCAACTGAAGTTTTGCATAGGGTCGGAAAGATTTTTTTATAAACTGCTTGTTTTCCTCGTTCACACCGAAATCTGAAGGGATAAAATCATCACCGCACAGGAGCATATCCTGCTCAGAACTTCTGGAAAGTGCCTCAAATTCATGATTGCCGAGTAAGTTGATAATATTCTTTTTTTTCAGCAAATCATAGCACTGGTTCACTTCTGCTGTAAAATTTGCCACATCCCCCAGATTGATGATCGCATCTGCTTTTTCCATAAGGGACAGAATTTTTCTCAGTGCAGAACAGTTTCCATGTATATCAGAAATTATAGCTATTTTCATGCCTTGCTTTCAGTTGAATTCATAAATTTTCAATCCTTATTCCGCCAACTGCCCAACTCTGCTTAGCACTTTGTATTTCACTTTGTCAAATTCGTTAAAATGGGCGTTGCCGCATTTGATTTTCAGTTGTTCATCGGGTGATAATTTTGATAAATCAGGCTGTTTTGTTCCTGTGTCTTTTGTTTCTGCAACAAAATAAATTCTTCTCTCATCTTCAAAAACAACTGCCC
The DNA here is from genome assembly GCA_964534335.1 of uncultured Desulfobacterales bacterium. Taxonomy (GTDB): domain Bacteria; phylum Desulfobacterota; class Desulfobacteria; order Desulfobacterales; family Desulfococcaceae; genus JAABRU01. The sequence continues at coordinate 19,265 of CAZHPS010000053.1, read as the reverse complement.
AGTCAGGATTGTAACTGCCTATGGGCGTGGGAATTTTGAACCAGTTGGGAAGTTTGAAATAAAATTTCACCTGTTCGCTGGTTTCACAGTCTTTTGCAAACCTGCTCTCCGCGCCGGAATCCAAAGGGATAAAATTTTCATACACGGTTTTGGAAATGTCTGAAACTTTAAAAGTGAAATCATTGAGATAGACTTCCAGTTCCTGCGCTTCAAACAAAGTCATTTCATATTCCTCATCTCCGATTTTCTGATATTTGAGGCCGTCAATCATCATGTCATACAAAGTTTTTTTCACTGCCTGTGACGCAAGATCAAGAAAAAGCTGGGGATTGATTAAAATATCTCCGATTCTTTCTGACCGGCTTAAAATTGCATGAATGGTGGAACGTGTCAACTCTGTTTTCCTTTGCAGCCAGCCCAGCACATCAGGAATTTTCCATGAATAGCCACTGTCATAAGAGGCTGTTTTATCACCCAGATAATTTGTTTCCACACCTTTGTCCGTCATTTCAACAGACACTTTGGTGGAACGCACAGAAGGGGCTTTGATTTCCGGCAAATCCAAAACAGCCTTTGCTGCTTTTTTTATCAATTCCTGTGTGTCATAATGAACACGGTAAACCGTTTTCTGCTTTATTTTTTCCCATATTTCCAAAAATTTGGGATCTGCTTCAAAACCTTTGCGGTATTTGACAGGTCTGCGTTCTCTTTTGTTTTTGATTCTGCCTGCAAATTCCACACCGCAGTCCTCTTCCATTTCCTTTTGCAGGGCGTTGGCAAAATCCTGATAAGATTCATTGGCAATGACAGTCAGGCGGTTGATATTGCGATCATAAATCCGTCTGCCTGTCCGGTCAACAGCCAGACGCAATCCTCTGCCGATTTCCTGCCGCTTTTTCATGTCTGATTTGCTTTGGTTCAATGTGCAGATCTGAAACACATTTGGATTGTCCCAGCCTTCCCGCAGCGCAGAGTGGGAAAAAATGAAACGCAGCGGATTGTTTATATCCAATAAGGTTTCTTTGTCTTTCATTATCAGGGTGTACGTGTCATCATCAGCTTTTGTCTCTCCGGAGGTATCTTTGATTTTTCCTTTTTTGTCCTGAGAAAAATAACCGTTGTGAATTTCACCGGTTGTGAATCTGTTCAAATCCTTATAAGCAGGTTTTGCACTGTACTCCTGCCAGATTTCTTCAAACCATTTGGCAAATTTTCCCTGCAGCGGATTTCCCTGCTCATCATATTGCCGGTAATTGGCAACCCTGTCAATGAAAAACAGGGAAAGCACTTTGATTCCCTTTGGATTCAGGCTTTTTTCCTTTTTCAGATGCTCCTCCACAGTTCTGCGGATTTGGAATTTCATCACTTCCTCATCCAGCCCGCCCTGACGCTCTCCTTTGTAAAGCACAGTTCCGTTGGAAAGGGAAATGCAGTTGTTTGCAGCATCTATTTCTTCAATAATATAGCCTTCTTTATAGATTTCCCTTTGCTGGGAGAGTTGGTAAAAATCATCCCCGACTGTTACGGTAATGGATTTTTTCTTGACCCCGTTTTTGTCATTGACATGAAGGGAAACTTTGGCTGTTATTTTGTTTTTGTACGGCGTAATCGCTTCCAGAGAAACAAACGCGTCATTTAACGCATTTTCTTCCCTCACAGAGTCAACTTCAATCTGTTTGACCAGTCCCAGATCATAGGCTTTCACCGGATTCAGGCAGTAAGTGATATTATACTGTTTCCGGTGTGTTGCAGAATAACGCAGCGTGCAGAGCGGATGCAGATTGGCAATCGCGGCTGATCGCTTTTCTGTTTCCATATTCTGGGGTTCATCCACAATCACAATTGGTCTGACAGACTGAATAAATGTCACGGGTTTCTGACCATTGAGTTTGTCATTGGGCTTGTTGATTATGTTTTCATCTTTGGCAAAGGAATCAATATTGATAAGCAGAATTTCAATGGTGTTTCCTGTGGCAAATCCCCGCAGCGAAGAAACTTTGCTGCTGTCATACACCTGAAAATGAACAGGAATATTGTCATAGAGATTTTGGAAATGTTCATGCGTGATTTCCAGATTTTTCAAAACCCCTTCCCGTATGGCAACCGAAGGCACAACAATGACAAATTTTTTGAAACCGTAAACACGGAACAGTTCATAAATGGTTCGCAGATACACATAGGTTTTTCCCGTGCCTGTTTCCATTTCCACACAAAAGTGCATTTCGTTCAGACTGTGTGAAACAGGTATCGCATTGCGCTGCTGTATCTTTTGCAGATTGCTGAGAATCTGTTCTTCTGACAGAACAAGATGATTGCCCGCAGCATGGACAAGATTCAGGCTGTTTTGTTCATTCAGGCTGTATTCTGCAAGAGAATCCTGCGCTGGCTGGCCTTCAAACAAATCAATAATGGATTTGATTGCATCCTGCTGAAATGGCAGATTGGGTTCAAATGTAAGTTTCATGGCTTATATGCTTTTAAATTCAATACCTGCATCACGCATTTGCAGGGCTGTGTTGGTTTTCAACTGATCATTGCCTTCAAACAGTTTATCCAAAGCGATTACTTTTTCAGGATTTTCTCTGATAACCGCATCAACTGTTTTCTCATCCGCTTTTTCCAGCATCAGTATCATTTCATTGCCGTTTATGCAGTGATAATTTTCTTTGTGATCCACTCTGCTGTTGAGATCTTTGCCGGATTTGAGCAGTAACTCATACACCATGTTTTCCACTGTGGCATTCGGGGCAAGCGGATCAATAAATTCCATTATCTCCTGCTTAAGAGATTCCGGATTTCTGCCCGCATCGCTGCGCCATTGCTTAAAATTGCTGTCTGAAAGTCTGAAGACTTTGAACCCCAAATCCTGCCTGCTTTCCCCGAAATCAATTTTGCCGTTGTATTCCTCTTTTATCTTCCCAATGGCTCTGCGGATGCGTTCTTTGGCAATTTCGGCAATGGTTTTGTAACCGGCTTTGTATGCTTCACTTTTTTCATCACATGGTTCCGCAAGCTGCACACAGATAAATTTGCGGTTTCCTCCGTCTTCTCTGTTCAAATCCATTACTGCATGGGCTGTTGTACCTGAACCGGCAAAAAAATCAAGAATAATGTCATTCTCTGAAGATGAAATCTGCAACATTTGTTTGATTAAAGTGGATGGCTTTGGTGTATCAAACGGTGCTTTGGTTCCAAACAGCGATCTGAGTTCTTTGTTTGCTGCATCATTGTGTCCCACTTCTTCAAAAGTCCACCATGTTACCGGCACTCTTCCCTGCTGAACTTCATTGAGGTATCTTTTAAGCTGGGGCGCACCCTGCCCATCTTTGCCAAAGAAAATTCTGCCTTCTGACAGCCATTTGTCAATGGTTGCCTGACTGCCTCTCCAGCAGCTTCCTTCCGGAGGCATGAACTCTTTGTCTGTATTGGGATTTTTTATTGGAAATACGTAGGAAGACGAAAAACTTTTGACCAGAATATTATCAGGACGCCACAGCCCTTTGCCATCTCCATCATCATTTTTGTAAGGTTTGTTCTGCTCCTGTGTTCTTGGTAACAAAATCCTCTGAAATGCTTCTGATTTCTGATATACAAGAATATGATCGTGCATTACAGAAAATCCTTTTACATCATTGGTTGCAGCATATTTTTTTTGCCAAACCACATTGGCAGCAAAATTCTCTTCCCCGAAAACCTCATTCATCAGCAGCCGCAGATTATGCACTTCATTGTCATCAATGGAAACAAAAATCACACCGTCCTGCCGTAAAAGATTTTTCGCTAAAAACAGACGGGGATACATCATGCTCAGCCAGTTGCTGTGATACTGCCCGTTTTCCCTGCTGTTTTTGCGGAATAAACCTTCTCTGGTCATGTAACCGGCTTCATCTTTTTCACCGATGCGCTTCTGATATTTCTCTGTGCTTTCAGCGAATTTATCCGGATATACAAAAGAATCGTTTCCTGTGTTGTAGGGCGGATCAATGTAAATCATCTTCACTTTGCCGAAATAACTTTTCTGCAGCACTTTCAGCACTTCCAGATTTTCCCCTTCAATGAAAACATGACCGGTTTCATCAAAATTCACAGATTCGTTTTTCACGGGAATCAGTGTTTCTGTACTGGGTGTCTGCAAAACTTTGAACGCGTCACTTTTTCCGGCCCAGTTCAGCACATAGCGTTCTGTGCTGAAATTCACATCTTCCCCCAGCGCGGCTTTGAGTTTTTCCCAGTCCACTTTGCCTTCAGAAAATGCCTCCGGCAGGATTGCCTGCAATGCTTTCAGCTTTTCCGCCTGCGGAGTGATACTTTTTCCGTCCATGATATTTCTCCTGCATTTTTTGATATATACCATTACTCAAAAGATTTGATGGTAAAGCCACGAATTGCACGAATTACACGAATTATACCAAATCACAATTGATTTTATACAATATGATTGTTTTTTTCTTTTTAATTACAGAAAAATGTTCCTTTCTACAGCATGTTTTCAATTGCGATTTGGTATTACACGAATTATGGTTTGTGCAATTCGTGCATATTCGTGTCATTCGTGGCTGATTTAAATTATATTAAATTGTTATATACTGTTAATCAGAGGATTTCATGCCCTCTGTCTTTCGGATTTCAAAAATTCCGGAAACAGGATAAGCGAAATGTTTTAACTATCTGTATATATACTGCTTTTTTCTGTCAGACGGCCTGACACATATTTGTGCAAAACGCTTGCTATCAGTGTCTGATAGGGAATACCTTCCTCAGCCGCCCTGATTTGAATATCATACAGATCTTTTGATGAAATTCTGATATTCACCTGCCTGTCTTTACTGAAGGTGTTTTCTGCAAAGGATTCAAGATGTCTGCGTCTTTCAGGGCTAAGAACAGATTTCCATTCTCCTTTTTCAAAGGATTCTTCAATTTCCTTTTCATCAAAATCATTTTGAATCATTGCCTATTTCCTTTCCAAACAGGCTGGAAGCCTGTTGTGCTTTTTTACTGTCATTTATCATATTGAGTGGTCATGTACTGCCCAATCCTGTATCATCCTGTTCAGATTGTTTTAAATTCAATGCCTGCATCACGCATTTGCATAGCAGTGTTGGTTTTCAACTGGTCATTGCCTTCAAACAGTCTGTCCAAAGCTATAACTTTCTGCGGATTTTCCCTGATGACAGCCTCCACTGTTTTCTCATCCACTTTTTCCAGTATCAGTATCATTTCACTGCTGTTTATGCAATGACAATTGTGTCTTTGTTCCACTTTGCTGTTAAGGTCTTTGCCGGATTTGAGCACCAGTTCATACACCATATTTTCCACTGTGGCATTTGGAGCAATGGGATCAGCAAATTCCATTATCTGCTGCTGCAGTGCTTCCGGATTTTTGCCCGCATCGCTGCGCCATTGCTTAAAATTGCTGTCTGCAAGTCTGAAGACTTTGAAACCCAAATCCTGCCTGCTTTCCCCAAAATCAATTTTTCCGTTGTCTTCCTCTTTTATCTTCGCAATGGCTCTGCGGATGCGTTCTTTGGCAATATCGGCTATATTTTTGTAACCGGCTTTGTATGCTTCACTTTTTTCATCGCACAGTTCCGGAATCTGCACACAGATGAATTTGCGGTTTCCTCCGTCTTTTTTGTTTAAATCCATTACCGCGTGGGCAGTAGTTCCGGAGCCTGCAAAAAAATCGAGAATGATGTCATTTTTGCCAAAGTCCAAAATCCTTTGAACAAGAGACATTGGCTTGGGATTGTCAAAAATTTTTTTTTGAAATATTTTTTTCAGAAGACTGGAACTGTTAGGCGGAAGATCAAACCACACATCATTAAGCAACATTGTATCTGTCGGAGCTATATAATGTTCCGGCTTTCCGCTTGCAGAAAGCCTTAGCAAATCAATATCATCTTCAACTGTTTCCATTTTGCTTTTGTACCAGTTGTCAATATCTGACTGTGTAACATCATTTTCTGTTTTGTCCAGGGCTGATAACATATTGCGGTAATTTTCGATTGCAGCAAGACTCCGTTCCCTTCCCCATCGCCACTGACCGGTTTCAGGAGTTATTCCAAACAACTCATAACGCATCGTGGGTCTGTCCGTACCTCTCCAATGATTATTCCAACTTCCTTCTTTTGCAGCCTCAAGCAGTCTTTCCATTTTGGGAAAACGGTAATCGCTGTTTTTTGTATAAAACAAAACGGTTTCATAACCATTGCCCAGCTTGTCCCAAGTATCAAACTGTGCCTGAACGCTTTTGGCTCCCCGCCTGATAATAATTGAATTTCTGAAATTCTCCTCCCCGAAAACCTCATTCATCAGCAGCCGCAGATTATGCACTTCATTGTCATCAATGGAAACAAAAATCACGCCGTCCTGGCGCATAAGATTTTTTGCCAGAAACAGACGCGGATACATCATATTCAGCCAGTTGCTGTGATAATGCCCGTTTTCCCTGCTGTTTTTGCGGAACAGACCCTCTCTGGTCATATAACCGTCCTCATCTTTTTCACCGATGCGTTTCTGATATTCCTCTGTGCTTTCAGCGAATTTATCCGGATACACAAATGAGTCATTTCCTGTGTTGTAGGGCGGATCAATGTAAATCATCTTCACTTTGCCAAAGTAACTTTTCTGCAGCACTTTCAGCACTTCCAGATTTTCCCCTTCAATGAAAACATGACCGGTTTCATCAAAATTAACAGATTCATTTTTCACGGGAATCAGGGTTTCTGTGCCGGGTGTCTGCAAAACTTTGAATGCCTCACTTTTTCCGGCCCAGTTTAATACATACCGTTCATTGCTGAAATTCACATCCTCCCCAAGTGCGGCCCTGAGTTTTTCCCAGTCTATTTTGCCTTCAGCAAATGCCTCCGGCAGGATTGCCTGCAATGCTTTCAGTTTTTCCTCCTGCGGAGTGGCACTTTTTCCATCCATGATATTTCTCCTGTTTAAGTAAGGTTCCATAAATTTTCGGGCATAAAATTTTCAGGACTGTGTTTATACAGCAGGCACAGACTGGAACCTTATGGTTGTCTGCTTAAAATATCCAATAGAATTTTTGGTTTTTTATCAATAAGATGCAGCAAAACCAATCCGGGGCCTCTGGGTTTTTTTTCACCTTTTTCCCAATATTTCAGAGTCTTGACACTGACACCAAGTTTTGCTGCAAATTCATTCTGATTCATTCCGGTTTTGTTTCGTATTGCCTGTACATCCGGCACACGGGGGCAATGGGTTCTGGCGCCGATTTTTTTGTTTCCGGCATATGCAGCAGCTTCCTCAAGCCCCTGCCTGATACTGTCAAAAGCTGTACTCATTTTGAATCTCCTTTATATAATTTGATGATTTCCCGTCAGTTTGGCAAGGGCATTGCGTTCAGCCCTGCTCAGATTGTCTTTTTCACTTTTGCCGAATATTGTAAGCAAAAACAAAGGAACAGTTTCATCATAAAAATAATACACCACTCTGACTCCGCCCCTTTTTCCTTTACGCGCCCATCGGATTTTTCTTATTCCGCCTGTACCTGCATAATTTTTCCATCTTTCGGATGAACAGCAAGGTAATCAATAAGGCTGTTTCTTTCATTTTCATCCAAAAGATGCTCAGAAAGCTTTATATATTCAGGCAATTCAACAACTGTGATGTACATTTTTATTTTTCTGTAACCCCTTTAATTGCTGATAATGGCAGACAGTTTTCTTCCTTCCTTTTCCGCTTTTCCCTGAATTTCTCCCCAAATTTTCGCTGTCTCTTCTGTAAGTTTACCGCCTTTGTCTCTTTCCATATTCAATTCCATACCGAACAGAGGAGATTTTCTGAAAAATTCCGTCAGGTTCTGTTCTTTTTTCTGAGAAATATTCTGATATTCATCTTCCCGAAGAACGATAAATTTTTTCCCCTGAAAATGAATGAATACCGGTTCATGCCGTTTTGCCTCCAGACCTGCAAGGACTTCTGTAAATTCCTTACCCAATTGTTTTTCCGAAACTGTTCTCATAAAATCCTCCTTATAGATTAACTGTTCATGTTTACAAGATAAACCATCATATATACCATTACTCAGAAGATTTGATGGTACAGCCGCGAATTGAACGAATGACACAAATTACGGTTTGTGCATTCGTGCAGATTCGTGTTATTCGTGGCAGTTTAAACTGTAATTTTTATAACTCTGCTGAGGCAGATTTTTAGAATGCGGTATTTTACAACCGAAATGTTTCAAATAATTGTATATATTCACTTTGCTGTCATTCTGATTCGGTTCAAATGGTTTTAAATTCAATGCCTGCATCACGCATTTGCAGGGCTGTGTTGGTTTTCAACTGATCATTGCCTTCAAACAGTTTATCCAAAGCGATTACTTTTTCAGGATTTTCTCTGATAACCGCATCAACTGTTTTCTCATCCGCTTTTTCCAGCATCAGTATCATTTCATTGCCGTTTATGCAGTGATAATTTTCTTTGTGATCTATTTTGCTGTTTTTGTGATCTATTTTGCTGTTAAGGTCTTTTCCGGATTTGAGGAGCAGTTCATACACCATGTTTTCCACTGTGGCATTCGGGGCAAGCGGATCAGTAAATTCCATTATCTGCTGTTTCAGAGTTTCTGAATCTTTGCCTGCATTGCTGCGCCATTGCTTAAAATTGCTGTCTGAAAGTCTGAATACTTTGAAACCCAAATCTATTTTTTGAACATGATTTTCGGTATTTTCAGGAATTTGGTCTTTGTCAAATAAATCAAATTCCTGTTTGGCTTTTTCTTGTTTTTTAATCCTGTCCCTCTTGGATAATCCTGCATAATCCTGTTCAATTTTTCCAATGACTCTGCGGATGCGTTCTTTGGCAATATCAGCAATGGTTTTGTAACCTGCTTTGTATGCCTCACTTTTTTCATCACACAGTTCCGGGAGTTGGACACAGATAAATTTGCGGTTTCCCCTGTCTTCTTTATTTAAATCCATTACTGCATGTGCTGTTGTACCTGAACCTGCAAAAAAATCAAGGATGAAATCATTTTTGTCCATTCCCTGCAGTATCAGAGTTTTTATCAGTGAAACCGGTTTGGGAAATTTTAATGTTTCCATGCCAAACAGTTCTCTCAGTTCTTTTGTCCCTTTTGCAGTGAAATCAGCATTAAGAATGGATGAAAAACCTGTAAATTCATTGTTGAGTTCATTTAAATATCTTTTAAACCTGGGCTTTGAACCCGGATTTTTAGGCCATATGATTCTTTTTTCTGTTATCAGATTGTCAACCGTTGATTTTTGAAAACGCCAGCCGGTTTCAGATGCGGGTTCATAGGCAATTCCGGTTTCAGGATTGATGATGGTATAATGCAAATTTGGCCGCTGATCTTTTGCTGCAATTCCATCCATAGGCGAACTCATCCATGAACCCCTTGGATCATTATCAGGATTGGAATATTTGTTTTTGTCAATTTCCTTTCCTCTGATTCTTGTATTTCCGTTTTTTGAATAACAAAGCACATATTCATGGTCAATGGAAGCACCGTTGAGAGAACGGCTGTCAACATTTTGCCGACTGTGCCAAATCATCTGAACAATGAAATTTTCCTCCCCGAAAATTTCATTCATCATCAGCCGCAGATTATGCAACTCATTGTCATCAATGGAAACAAAAATCACGCCATCCTGCCGTAAAAGATTTTTCGCTAAAAACAGACGCGGATACATCATATTCAGCCAGTTGCTGTGATACTGCCCGTTTTCTCTGCTGTTTTTCCGGAACAGTCCCTCTTTGGTCATATAACCGTCTTCATTTTTGTCACCAACACGCTTCTGGTATTCCCCTGTGCTTTCAGCGAATTTATCCGGATACACAAATGAGTCATTTCCCGTGTTGTAGGGCGGATCAATGTAAATCATCTTCACTTTGCCGAAATAGCTTTTCTGCACCACTTTCAGCACTTCCAGATTTTCGCCTTCAATGAAAATATTTTCCGTTTCATCAAAATTAACAGATTCATTTTTTATGGGAATCAGGGTGTTACTGCCCGATGTCTGCAAAACCCTGAATGCCCCACTTTTTCCGGCCCAGTTTAATACATAGCGTTCATTGCTGAAATTCACATCCTCCCCAAGCGCTGCTTTCAGTTTTTCCCAGTCCACTTTGCCTTCGGCAAATGCCTCCGGCAGGATTGCCTGCAATGCTTTCCGTTTTTCCTCCTGCGGAGTCATACTTTTTCCATCCATGATAATTAACCTTCCATGTAAATCTTTCAAAAAATCAGGAAGCTGCTCTTTTTCACTGTCATTTCTTAAACAGTATGAGACGGTGGCGAGTAAGGGTCTGTATCAAAATAAGTTATCCCAAACCCTAAGGGTTTTCAAAACCCTTAGGGTTTTACGGGCAGAAAATTGTACAGGTTATTTTCTTACAAACCCTAAGGTGATTTACCTGATTCAGGAAAATCTGACAAAAAATCTGTATGCCGGAAGTTTTGTACTGTAATCCGGATTTCAGGAACCGGCATTATCCGTGCAGGACAGGGAAAAGAAATCCTCTGCATTTTTTCCCAAAATCAGCCTCAGATCATTTTCAGCAAGCCTCTGTTTTTCCATTTCTTTGAGTTCCCGATCCCATGCAAATGGAATGTTGGGAAAATCAGATCCGTACAGAATCCGATCCATCCTCATTTTATTGAGCGGCACAGGCCGGCTGCCGGGGAAATAGTCTGTCAGCACCATTGCTGTATCAAGCCAGAGATTATCATATTTTTCTGTCAGATGCCTGTATGTCAGATATTCATCTGCACCCAGATGCGGCACACATATTTTCAGTTCAGGGAAATCGCGCACCACGATTTCCAGTTTATCTGCTTTGCACAGTAAACGCGGATCACAGGAATAGGCCGGGCTGTTGGGTTCTCTTCCCGCATGCATGACCAGCGGCTTTTTTTCAGATACGCACAGATCGTATATGGCATTCATTTCATTGCTGTTCATGTCAAAACACTGGACATGGCAATGAAGTTTCACTCCTTTCAGTCCTGATGCAAAAGCCTGTTTCAGAATGTAGACTGCCTCTTTTTCTCCTGGAAAAACCGTTGCCATGCCGGTAATTCTTCCCGGATACTGTCTGCAAAGCTCTGTCATATACTGATTAAGCCCGTATGCAATTCCCGGTTTATGCGCATACTGCAATGCCACAATATGGGAAATCCCGCGTGACAGGAGAAAACCGATCAGTTCCTCACTTCGCATCCGGTAACGTATTGGATAACCGTAGGAATCAAACCATTTCCATACTGCCCTGAAAATTCCGTGCGGAAAAATATGCACATGCGCATCTGTGACACGCGGAAGAGAGGCAGGTATAAACATGCCTTCTGTATCATGCACTGCCGGAAGTTTTTTCTGCAACATCATATCTGTATATAATCCTTTGTTTTTCTGCGGATTATTGCTTTGCCGGTTCTGCTTTTGTGCGTTTAGGAATTAGGCAGTTGAAATTCGCAGTCAGGGCAAAAACTGAATTTTTCAAAAAAATTCAGTTTTTTAATCCTCATTTTATCGATAGTGGGTCAAACCGGCTGATAATGTCATCCCTTCCGGGATTCTGATTTGTTTTTTCAGATTTTTTTCTATAATAATATCAATCCTTACGGATTTTTCCCGTCCGTGTCAGACCTGAATCAACGGATTTGACCCAATACCTTAAAATCTATATAAAAACCAAATTGCTCATGCAGCATCTCATTAAATTAATTAAGTTTGAATTTTCCCACCATATTCTGCAGTTTTCCGGCAATGCGTGCCAGTTCTTCGGAGGATGTTTTCACCTGCCGCGCACTGCTGCTGGCATCTGCTGCTGCCTGACTGACACCGTGTATATTGGAAGCCACCTCATTTGCCCCTCTTGCAGCCTCGCCTGCGTTCCTTGCCATGTCATTGGCCCCTTTTGCCACTTCCTGCACAGAATTTGCCAAAACTGCCGCATTGCTGTTGGCCTGGGATACATTGGAGGAAATCTCATTGGCAGTCATCCGCTGCTGTTCCACCGCAGAGGAAATTACATTGACTGATTCATTGATGGTTCCAATGATTTCCGACACATCTGCAATAATTTTGACCGCCTGTTCTGTATTTTTCTGAACACCGCTGATCCGTTTGGCTATATCCTCTGCCGCGCGTGCGCTCTGATTTGCCAGTTCCTTGATTTCATTTGCAACAACAGCAAATCCCCTGCCTGCATCTCCGGCAGACGCGGCTTCAATGGTAGCGTTAAGAGCCAGCAGATTGGTCTGTTCCGCAATGCGTTTGATCACATCAGTCACCTTTCCAATTTCTTTGGCTGCTTCTCCAAGTGTGTGCATGGCAGTGCCTGCTTTTTCAGACAAAGTGCTGGCCTGGCCTGCCACTTTGGTGCTTTCCTTTGCACTGCGCGCGATATCCTGAATGGAGGCAGACATTTCCTCCGCAGCAGAGGCCACTGCATTCATATTCTGCGACATCTGCCCCGCGCCGGAAGATACACTTCCGATATTCACACTCATTTCCTCCGCGGCAGAGGCCATAGTGTTGATATTTACAGACATCTCCTCAGTTGTGGCAGCAACGGTTTCAGACTGGGTGGTCATCTGCTCTGATCCGGAGGCCATCTGCGCTGACACAGAAGACAGTTCCTCGGAAGAACTGGCAACAATCATGGCATATTCCCGGATTTCAGCCAGCATCCGGCTGATATTTTCCAAAGATGTGTTCAGCGATGCAGCCAGGTTTCCCATCTCATTTTCCGACTGTATATTAACGCGGCGGGTCATATCTCCCGCTGACATTGCTTCAGCCACATGCACGGTTTCCCTCAGTGCTTTGCTGATTCCCCGTGACAGGAAAAATGCCACTATTATCCCTGCCGTGATGGCAGTCCCGATAATCAGAACTGTCAGATATATGGCTTTTCTGCCCGCAGCACGGGCAGCATCCACAAAGGCCACAGCCTTTTCTGCGGAAAATTCTTTTATATAATCAATTTCTTTGGTCAGTTCCCTGACATGATCTGCGGCTTTTCCTCTGATAATGTCAATCGCGGCATCTTTTTTTTCTTCACGTATCAGTTGTATAATTTCAATCCGTATAGGTTTCCACTGCACAAAAAGTTTTCTGGCATTTTCCATGCGCTCTTTGCTGCCCAGAAAACGTTCCAGTATGATCTCAAAATCCGCAAGCACTTTTGCATCCTCTTCTTCCACAGCAGTCAAAGCCGCTTCCATAGAGGTTTTGTCAGCGGCCAGAGCAGCGTCTCTGACCGATCTGAGCATTTTGGCAACCCCTGACTCGATGCGTAGAATTGTAGTGTTCACTGCAAAAGGATGATGATACAGTCTGAAGGTCAGATTGGAAAGATTGTTCATATTGATCAAAGCTGTCACGCCCGCGATGATCGTAAGAAAAAGAACCAGACCGAATCCCAGACCCAGTTGAACTCCCACTTTTAAATTTGACATTTGCCTTATCATAACCGCCTCCTATTGTGTTTTGACTGCTTTGAGAAATTTTTTCGGATCAAGAATGACCATAAGAGCATTGTCCAGTTTGCACACCCCGATGGTCAGATTTTCCATGCGCTGCGTATCTGCCTCAGATTCCCGGCCTTCCTCTTTGTTACGGGCCTCGATCCGGTCTTCCTCCACGGAAACCACATCCCCGATTCTGTCCACCAGTACACCAAAGTTTTCTCCCGCGCCCGGCTTGAACAGCACCAGCCTGCTGTCAGAATCGGTGACAGCAGGGTTATAACCCAGTAACTGCCGCAGATCAAGAATCAGGTGAATCTGTCCCCGTATATTTACATATCCCCTGATTTCTTTGGGAGCATGAAAAATCGGGGTAAACTCGGCTGTGGAATTGATTTCTTTGACATCAAGAATATCCACGCCAAAAATACGATCCGACAGTGTGAATGTGCAGAACTGCCGTTTGGAAACATTTCTGGTGTTTTTTTCTGTATCCGGAGAATTTTTCATACATCATCCTTTCTGTAAGTGTTCGGATTTCAGTGCGACTAATACATGACCACTTTAAAATTTATATATTCCCCTCTTGAGAGGGGATAAAGGGGTGTGTTCAGTCGGGAATTTTACACACCCCTGCCCCCTCTCAAGAGGCAGGGCTGTTAAGTTCTCATTCCCCTCTTGAGAGGGGATAAAGGGGTGTGTTTTCAGCATGGGATTTTTGCACACCCCCTGCCCCCTCTCAAGAGGGGATTTTTTAAGAACTTAACAGCCCTGCCTCTCAAGAGGGGATTTGATACCATAAAATCTAAATTGGTCATGTACCAGAAGATTTGACAATTTTTAAAAAATTGTCAAATCCTGTCGTCAGATTTTTTCAGAACTTCCCTTATTTTTGCGCCCAGTTCTCTTGCGGAAAAGGGTTTCTGGATAAAATGTATGCCTTTTTCCAGCACACCGTGATGAACAATGACATTGGCAGTATAACCGGACATAAACAGACATCTGAGCCCCGGATGTATGGTCTGCAAATGCCGGGCCAGTTCTTTGCCGTTCATTTCCGGCATAATCACATCGGTCAGCACCAGATGAATTTGGCCTTTGTATTCCTTTGCAATACGCATGGCCTCTGCCGGGCTGTTTGCATTCAGCACATGGTATCCCAGCCGCAGCATAATCATTTTGCACAGATTCATCAGCAGCACTTCATCTTCAACCAGCAGCACTGTCTCTGTTCCAATCGCAGCCGGTTCCGGCAGGGATTTTTGTTTTGCATCATTTTCAGAAGCAGAACTCCGGGGAATGTAAATCCGGAAGGTGCTGCCTTTTTCCGGTTCGCTGTAAACATTGATAAATCCCCGATTCTGCCTGACAATGCCGTATATGGTGGCAAGCCCCAGACCGGTTCCCTTTCCCAAAGCCTTGGTGGTGAAAAACGGCTCAAAAATATTGTTCCGGGTTTCTTTGTCCATACCGCAGCCATTGTCACTTACAGCCAGCATCACATAATCGCCGGGCTGAAAACCGCTGTGATCCCTGCAATACTCTTCATCAAACACGGTATTTGCAGTTTCAATGGTTATTTTTCCCACATCTTTGATGGCATCCCGTGCATTGACGATCAGATTGGCAAGAATCTGATCCACCTGGGCAGGATCCATTTTCACGGGCCACAGCTCATCAGCGGGTTTCCAAAGCAGATCTATGTTTTCACCGATCAGACGGCTGAGCATTTTCAGCATACCGGAAACAGCGTCACTGAGGTTCAGAATTTTGGGGTCTATGGCCTGTTTCCGGGCAAAGGCCAGAAGCTGGCGCACCACATCTGCTGCCCTTTTTCCCGCGCTGAGGATTTCCTGCATACCTGAATAAAGAGGATCAGTTTCCGGAAGGGAAGACATTCCCATTTCCGCATATCCGATGATAATGCTCAGCATATTGTTCATATCATGGGCCACGCCTCCGGCCAGACGTCCCACAGATTCCATTTTTTGCGCCTGAATCAACTGGCTGTGCAGTTTCCGGTTTTCCTTTTCAGCTTCATATCTCTGGGTGACATCAGAGAAAATAAGAATCACTCCCCTGACACTGCCGGAACCGTCACGGATGGGAGCCGCGCTGTCTGCGATATGATACGGCTTTTCCTCCCGGCTGATGAGCATGGTATGATTGGCAAGTCCCACAGTTTTGCCTTTTTCCAGCACAATTTTTACCGGATTTTCCACAGGGCTGCGGGTTTCAGCATTCACTATGCGGAACACTTCAGCAAGTTCCCTGTCTTTGGCTTCAGAAAATTTCCATCCGGTCAGATGCTCAGCCACAGGATTCATGCGCGTTATCCTGCCTTCCTTATCAGTGGCTATCACCCCGTCTCCAATGGAATTCAGGGTAATGGCAAGGGACTGTTCGCTTTTTCGCAAATCCTCTGTGCGCTCCAGTACCCTGAGTTCCAAAGATTCATTCAGTTGCCGGATTTCGGAAAACTTGGCACGCACCAGATCCGTCATTTGCCTGAAATTGTGTATCAGGCGGTTTGTCTCAAGGATCATGCTTTCCGGCCAAATAATGGAATCTTTTTCTGCTATTTGGGCAGGCAGATCAAGTGTGAGACGGCTCAGATTTTCCGTAGAGGCAAGAACATGGCGGCTCAGAAATTCAGCCAGTGCCATCAGCACAAGCAGAATCAGAAACACCACGGCAAATCTGCGGGTATAGGTTTTATACAGTTTTTTCTGGAACGGCTCAACCGCCTGTTCCAGTATCATCTTCCATTCTGACAGATCTCCAATCGTGAATTCCGTAATATAAAGGGATTTTCCCCAAAGATCAATGGTTGAAGTATTGGAGGGCAGATCGGGAATCCATTGGGAAATTCCTTCACCCTCAGCATGGATACTGCCTTTGGCACGGGAAAAAGGCGACATGGTCTGCTGATCTTTGCGGGTGCTGAGAATCACACGGCTGTTTCTGTCTGTCAGGGTATAAAAAATCTCCTGTCCCTGCACAGTTACATCCAGCACATTTTTTATGCGGCTGAAATTGAGAACACCGCCTATGGCTCCGGCATATTCTCCGTCTGAAATCACAGGGGCAAGCAGGATAGCAACCGGTTCTGAAGTGCCGAACCGGGAAATCATCACTTCCGAGAGAACGGGCTGCAGGTTCTGCCTGAGCATGGGAATATGGGAACGATCCGAGAAATCCTTGCCGATATTGCTGCGTCCCAGAGCATCGGTCAGAGGGGAAAACGCGGTGGCAATTCCGTTTTTATCAAGGCGTGAAATGCGCAGAAAATTGGAATCAGACATCCGCATCTGATCCATGCCTGTCTGCATCTGCTCCGGTGAGAGCCTTGCTGCCATTTCCGCAAGATGGACAATGGAATGTTCTCTGTCTTCCAGCCAGTTCTGAAGACTGTGCGTTATACGCAGACCATTGCGAACCAGTGTGCCCCGAATCTGCTGATCTGTTTCTGCCAGATCTGTTCTGCTGGAAATCACCAGCATGCCCATCGCTGCAATCAGCATAAAAAGAGCTATGAGATTGCTGAGAATCTCACGGAAGGATATGTACACAGTTTTTGAATGAAGCGAATACAGGATAAAAATCAGCCGGGCAGCAAGAGCATTGGCAATGCCGTTAAGGGCCTGTTTGCTTACAAGAAACAGGGCATTGCTGACAGGCATTCCTGAAATGAAATGGAAACAGAGACATCCAATGGGAATGCCTGCAAAAACCCAGTAAAAAAGATCAGCCATTACCAGATGCACCCTGGTTCCTGAGAGCAGCCAGACAACAAAAATCATTTCCCCTGTCATGGTGATAACAGCATTGGGATGGTTCCATGCAAACCATGTATATGATGAAATAAAAAAAGCTGCTGCAATTCCTTTGGCCGGCCCGAATATCTGCAGCACCAGCATGGCAGAAATACTGCCAAAGACAAAATGTGCATTGACAATGGAAAAGGGAAAAAAATTGCCTGCCAGTCCCGCCAGAATCAGGGCAAAAAACAGTATGATGCCGTAGGTCCGGTTTATACTGCTGTTATTGTCCCAATTCTGTAAATTTTCTGTATGTTTCTGCATTTTATCCTTCCGCAGTTTGAGAATATAAGTAGGTAAACGAGATTTTTCGTGTATTCAGTGTATTCAGGCAGCCCGGCAATAAATTGCCGGGCTATTATGGATTGTCCCTACGGGACAAAACAAGTCCCATCGGGACGGCACATAATAGCCCGGCAATTTATTGCCGGGCTGTCTGAACCCGGATTCGTCTGATTATTCTGATTTGTCTGATTCAGGTGCGGATAAAATCAGCAGGTAGCGACTGTGTTAAATGTCAAGAGGTTTTTGGACTCCAAACCTCATTTTTTGCAACCATGCTGTTGACAATAACGATGAGCTTCCTCATGCAGGCCGTGACGGCCACCATTTTGATTTTACCTGCGGAAACAAGCCGTTGGTAATATTTGCGTATCACCGGGTTGTGACGGATCGCGGCCAGAGTGGGCATGTGCATCAGACTCCTGATTTCGCCCCGGCCCCCGCCGGTCATGCGTTTGCCGCGGAACTGCCCGCTGTCCCGGTTCACCGGGGCCGTGCCGGTCAGGGCGGCGATTTCCCTCCGGTTCAGGGTGCCGATCTCCGGCAGTCCGGATACCAGTGCGGATGCCGTGTTTTCCCCGATGCCCGGAACTGACTGAATCAGTTCTGTTTTCTGTTTCAGTTCCGGTGATGATGCAATGAGGTCACGGATCCGATCCCCAATCTGACGGATCTGCGCTTCAAATGCGGAAATGACTGTCAGTATGCTTTGTTCAATGAATTCGTCGCGGATGTGCTCCGTGCGGTTTTTTTCCGCTGTGCGCATGTCCGTCAGCTGACGTTTTCGGACAACCAATGCCCTGATTTTAAAGGATGTGCCATCCTGAGCATTTCTGACAGGGGGCTCCATGACCGCTGCGAACCGGGCGATGATGCGGGCATCTATCTTATCAGTTTTGGCGGTCTGTCCGGCGGCTTTTGCAAAATTCCGGATGCGCTTCGGATTGACAACGGCAGCCGGAAGCCCGGCTGCGTAAAGTTCTTCGACCAGGGGAAGTTCATAACCGCCGGTGGCCTCCGTGACGATCAGTTCAGGTTCCGCAGCACGGCACATCATCACAGTTTTCTGTATGTTTTCAGGAGTGTAATCAATGTGATGATCGGAACTCCCTGACAGAAAGTGAATGTCAAAGGTGTTTTTGGAAATGTCAATACCGATACAGTTTTTCATAGTGAAATCCCTTCCCTGTATGCGGGGTCATTTTATGCCCCATGCGACTGTCCGGGCTGTTTTAAGGAAGCGGCGGCGGATCAGGCTACCAACGGGCTCTAAACCCCGGGGTGGGACGATCTCACCGCCGCCTGTGTTCCGCCCGGCAGCCGCGGCTGCCGGGCGGAACACAGCGGTACAGATTTTCTTAAATTATACACTGACGCATGGGACGGGTCAACTCAACTCAACTCAACTCCAACATACAGGGTGGGTTCCGCTTTGCTACATCCACCCTGCGAACTGACTGTCTGAACCATGATTTTCAGGATTAAAGGATTGCCATGATTTTATCCGGACAATCCAATCCTGTAAATCCTTTAATCCTGAAAATCCCGGTTCAGACAAACGGACGCAGAGCGTCCAGACGGCATTCCCACGCAAAGCGTGGGAACGAGCAAAATCAGAGAAATCAGACAAATCACAGTTCAGACAATTACTGTCTGGAACTCTGATTCATCTGATTATTCTGATTTGTCTG
>CAZHPS010000052.1:0-21817 GCA_964534335.1 uncultured Desulfobacterales bacterium | reverse complement strand
TGGTTCCTGCTGCGGTTTTGAAGGGAATTTTTTCCAAAAGACTGTGGGGCGCGTGGCATTCATTGCAGGCCAGTTTGGCATGTGCGGAAATTTTGTGCGTAATGGCTGCTTCATTCATAATATGGCATCCGGCACAAAAGGGACGCTGATCCGAAATTTTCATTCCCACTCCCGCGCCCGCAGTCACGATGCATCCGAGTGCCAGCCCAATGACCAGACACCAAAGTTTCGGAGCCAGACGACGATCCGGTTTTTCCTGATTTTCATCCATTCATACCACCTCCCTGTAAAATTTGTGTTTTTTGACATATCTTCAGCAAATTGGGGAACAATACCGGCAGAAGACAATTTTATCCGCTGAATTTGTATCCTGTCTTTTACGACAGTTCATTGACTTAAGTCAATTCCAATATTTTTCAAATTTGCAAGGATTGGGGATAGAGATTAGGGGTTAGGGTGTTATGTAATACCAATTCTCCATTGAAAATATACTTATACCATTACCTGAAACATTTGCAGAGGTTCAGATTCATATCTGAATTCCGAACAGAAAAACTCTGTGTCACTCTGCGGAAACTCTGTGTTACTCTGCGGTTAAAATCCGCCCGGCAGAATTACCAAAATATTTTAAGTATCGGTATATGATTCAGTTTCCCGCAGAGGACACAGAGGAAATAATTCACCTTATTGTATAAATTCAATAGAAAATCGGTATAACATACCTACTGAGAAAAATTATTAAATGCTGAATATATTGGGAATAACGGTTTAAGCCTCCGGCAGGACATGGTCAGTCCGCTCCGGGATTGCAGGCATGAAAGCGCGGCAGGCAGAGCATAATACCGGGGGCTGACCGGTTTTCTCAAAGGATATGTTACATAACAGGGTTAGGGGTTGGGACTGGGGGATTGGGGATAGAGATCAGAGATTCCTGAATGCTGAAATTTAGTGAAACGGATCCCTAACTCCTAATACCGGTTCGCCATTGCTTTTATACAATCCGGAGGAGTGCAAAAATTGCCTTGTGTCCGGCAACAGTTGAAACGTGAGATTTTTTGCTGTATATTTTAATGAAATATACCAATGAAAAGATGAAAAAACAACCAATTCATTCGGAGGTATAATAAATGAAAGATCTTTCACATTTCTGCTGCCGGAATAAGGAATGTTCCGATTAGGGTCTGTATCAAAATAACCTGTTGCAAACCCTAAGGGTTTTCAAAACCATTAGGGTTTCCGGACGGAAAAATTGTACAGGTTATTTTGTTCCAAACCCTTACGGCAAAAGGGGAGGGGGCAGTCTGACCGTCTGTATGCATTACGTCAGGGATAAAAAAATGAGATTATTATACTGCCGGACCTGCCGGGCACGTTTTTCCGAACGGAAGGGAACAGCACTGTTCAGACCGCATCTGCCGGAAGATAAGGCCGGATCTGTTCCGCAGCATATTCAGGAAGGCTGCGGAGTCCGCAAGACGGCCCGTCTGACCGGTGTAAACAGAGATACGGCCTTCTGAAAACTTTATACCCGAAAATTTATGTTGACTTAATTATATGAAACAGTGCATATTATTTACATCAACAGTAAACAAAAAAGGGTAGTGGGTGAAATCCGTTGATCTGAATCTGACACCTGTGCCGGAAAAATCCGCAAGGATTGAAATTATTATAGAAAAAGTTGAAAAAAAACCGGAATCCCGGAAGGGATGACATTATCAGCCGATTTGACCTATTATCCAAAAAAGGGGAAAACAATGAAAAGAATCCATCTGGCAGTCATTTGTGTTTTTCTGATGCTGAGTGCGCTGAGCGGAAACGCTGCGGATCAGAGTGGTCTCAAAATCATGACAGAGGAACTTCCGCCCTTTAATTTTGAAAAAGACGGAAGCATTCAGGGCATCTGTGCGGATGTTCTCATCCAAATCATGGAAAAAGCCGGAAAACCGGTAAACAGGGGCGATATGGAACTTGTTCCCTGGGCCAGGGGATACAGAACAGTTTCAGAAGAACCCGGAACCATGCTTTTCAGCATGGCACGCACTCCGGAGCGGGAAAGCCTGTTCCGGTGGGTCGGGCCTGTGGCAGAGTTTCATACTGTGCTGATTGCGCCAAAGAATAAGCATATTGTTATCAAATCCTTTGACGATATGAAAAAATACCGCATTGGTGTCATACGGGACGGAGCCCCCGAGCAGATGCTGGTCAAAGGCGGGATCGATCCGGAAAAGCTGGACAAGGGTGCCCGCGCGGATGTGAATATACGGAAACTGATCGAAGACCGGATTGATCTCATGGCTTTCAATCTTCAGACAGGCCGTTACATGATGAAGGAAATGGGAATCAACCCCAATGACTATGAAGCAGTGTATGAGCTGAAGAAAGTGGAACTGTATTTTGCATTCCACAAAGACACTGATGCGAAACTCATAGCGGATTTGAATCAGGCATTGGAGGAACTGAAAAAGCCGGGCGCGGATGGAAAAAGTCAGTGGCAGACCATTTCGGAAAAATATATCGGGGCAGGACAGTAAAGTAAACCGAAAATCTTTTGGAAGGAGTGCCGAAACAGCGTGAAACAGAGGTAAGTAAGGTACATAAATTTTCGGGCACAAAATTTTCAGAAAAACCGGATTTTTTGGAAAAATCCGGTTTTTTGAATACACGAAAAATTTCGTTTGCCTGCTTAGTGTGCCAAATCCGTTGATTCTGGGCTGACATCGGAGCAAAAAAAATCCGCAAGGACTGATATTAAGTATTGAAACCTTTATCCCTTGATCACAGCCATAGGTCTGAGCCGTGCCACTTTACGGGAAAGACCCGCGCCGTGAACCACATCAATCACCTGCGAAATATCCTTGTACGCGTCCGGCATTTCCTCAGCCAAAGTGGCCCGGCCTGTCCATCTCACCAGAATGCCCTTGTCTTCGAGTTCCCGGTAAATGGCACGGCCTTTTGCAGCTTTTTTCGCGGCAGTGCGGCTTAAAACCCTTCCTGCGCCGTGACAGGTGGAGCCAAAGGTGTCCTCCATTGCTTTCTGTGTCCCCACCAGAACATAAGAAGCCGTACCCATATCTCCGGGAACCAGAACCGGCTGTCCAACGCTCCGGTATGCCTCGCACAAAACCGGATGCCCCGGAGCAAAAGATCGGGTTGCTCCCTTGCGGTGTACGCAAACTGTCCGTTTTTTCCCGTCAATGACATGCTCCTCTTTTTTGGCGATATTGTGGCAGATGTCATAAACCAGCCGCATGCCCAGATTTCTGGGACTGACACTCAGGGTTTTCAGCAGAACCTCTTTTGCATGGTGCATGAGAATCTGGCGGTTGGCCCACGCGTAATTCGCGGCGCAGGCCATTGCCCGCATATACCGCCGACCCTCCTCAGACTGAATCATCGCGCAGGAGAGCTGGCGATCCGGCAGATAAAAAGGCAGATTTTTCACATGCTTTGTCATAAAAGCCAGAAAATCATCGCAGATCTGGTATCCCAGCCCCCGTGATCCGGTATGGAGCAGCACAGTCACCTGTCCCTGAAACAGACCAAAAACCCGTGCAGTATCCTCATCATAAATTTCATCCACCACCCCGATTTCCAGAAAATGGTTGCCGGAACCCAGAGTTCCCAACTGCTTTTTGCCCCGATCCAATGCCTTTTCGCTGATTACATCCGGATCAGCATCAGGCAGACATCCGCCGTCTTCGGTCAGAGACAGGTCGATGTCCTCCCCAAATCCCTGTTTCACAGCCCAGCGGCTTCCCTCACGGAGAACCCTTTTTTCCTCATCTCCGGAAACCCGCACCGAACCTTTGGAACCCACACCCGAGGGAATGTTCTGATACAGCGCGTTCACCAGATCGTCGAGTTTTGGGCGCACATCTTTTTCTTCCAGATGCGTACCCGCGAGACGCACACCGCAGTTGATGTCATATCCCACTCCGCCGGGCGATATGATTCCCTCGTCCCAGTCAAAAGCAGCAACCCCGCCGATGGAAAAACCGTATCCCTGATGCACATCAGGCATGGCAAGGGAAACATTGACAATTCCGGGCAGAGATGCCACATTCGCCACCTGAACCAGGGTTCCCTCTTTTTTCAGATCCTCCAGCATGGATTCATTTGTATAAATCCGGCCCGGAACCCGCATGATTCCGCTTTGGGGAAGCTCCCAGGTGTATTCATCAATTTTGATCAGTTCTTCTGACATGTTTCCCCTTTTTTCCGTGCATTACCTAAACAGATATGCAGCAGTTTTTCTCGTTATTAACTGATGTTACGCCGCTCTTTTCACCGTCATTCCGGCGTACGCCGGAATCCGTTAATTTCAGAGTGTTCCGGATTCCTGCTTTCGCAGGTATGACCGGAAAGCCTCTGTCACCCGTCATTCCGGCAAAACACGGTATCATGTAATTTCAAACAGTTATGGACTCAGACTTTCGCCGGAGTGACGAAGCGGCGTAACATCAGTTATTAAGCTGTTTTCAGACATCAGCAGATTCAGATTATTTTTTTCTTCAGACTCTCTGAAATACGCTCAAGTCCCTTTGTCAAAAGGGTTTCGGAAACCGCATAGGAGATGCGGATATGCTTTTCCTGACCAAATGCAAGACCGGGAACCACAGCCACTCCCGCGTGTTCCAGCAGATATGCGGAAAAATCCTCGTCTGTTTCCCCTTTTTGCAGATATTTGGATATGTCAGGAAAAAGATAGAATGCCCCCTGGGGCCGGATGCAGTCAAACAGTTCCGACACATAAGCATAGGCAATATCCCGTTTTTTCTCCATTTCCATCTGCCATTGGGCAATCAGTGCCGGATCAGTGGAAAGTGCTGTAATTGCTCCGTGCTGAGCAAAAGTGCAGACATTTCCGGTTTCATGGCTTTGCAGTTTGGACATGGCTGCAATGATTTCCTTTGGCCCGGCCGCATAACCGATGCGGAAGCCTGTCATGCTGCAGCTTTTGGAAAAACTTTTCACCACAATCACACGATCCCGGATATTTTCAAACGCGAAAAAACTTTCGCAGGACAGTCCGTCATAGACAAAATATTCATATGCCTCATCAGAAATCAGCCATAAATCCTGTTTGAGCGCAAGATCAGCAATGCGTTTCAAATCTGTTTTGGGATAAACCGCGCCTGTGGGATTGTTGGGACTGTTGACAAGAATCGCGACAGTTTTTGCTGTCACTGCTTTTTCCATTGACTCACAGTCCAGTTGATGATTTTTGGTGTTCACCAGCACAGGTTTTCCTCCGGCCAGAATAACCTGCTGGGAAAAACTGACCCAGTATGGAGCAGGAATGATCACCTCATCTCCGGGATCACAGATGACCTGAAAAAGGGAATACAGGGCATGTTTGGAGCCATTGGCAACAAGGATATTCTCCGGCCCGTATCCTGCAAACTGCTTTGACAGGGCGGAGCGCAGTTCATGCAGACCTGACACCGGCCCGTAACGGGTTTCTCCCCTGTCAAGAGCGGCTTTCACAGCCTGCCGGATATGCTGGGGAGTTTCGTATTCCGGCTCTCCCACCGCAAAGTTGATGATTTCCTTTCCCTCTCTTTTCATTTGGTCAATGAGAGAGGAAAAACGCACAGTCCGGGATGTTTCCACCTGAGAGATTCGCTGGGACAGTTTCATATCTGTTTTCCTGTATATTCAATATAATGCCGCTGTTGAGATTTTTCAGAGATAACGCTCTGTAATATATGCAACATATTCCGTATGTTGATGACGATGTTCAGCAAGTCGGATAATGAGTTCCTGATAAGTTGCCGCATGAAAAAGAACACTGTCAGAGCGCACTGTATCGGAAAAATCTTCCACTTCGTTTCGGTGTCTGAAACCGGGTTCTCCCAGTGCATCATACCACAGATAGAGAAGACGGTAACGCGAATGACCGAATTTTCTGTTCAATCCAAGTATGTGCTTGATGAGTTGTGCTGCATGGAGATATTCAAAATGATTATCATCAGGCGATATTTCCTCTGCAAGATGCCTGATTGCCGGCAATTTTTCCCAAATGGTTTCATTTCCGAAATATTTTTGGTCAAGACCGCCGTGCCTACGGGAAGAATAGGGTTCCGTAAACTTGCATTCTATTGCAAACGCCTTGTATTGATTTGGTTGAGAAGGAAAAAATACCACATCAATGTTCGGAGCATATGGAAAACGAGCATCTATGGGAAATTTTTGTTCAAACTGTATTTCACCGGATAAATCACTATTCGCCCGCGAAAGTCCGCAGGCTGCAAACAGCAGGGATAAATCCGGTTTTTCTCTCCAGTAATCAAACAGGTTAATGCCAATTGCCGATGAGGAATGGAGAGCCTGAATTTTGGCAGGCTGCCCTTGTTTTCCCTTCAACTCACCGCCATCTCCGGCTTCAAGTTCTTTTCCTGATTTCCCGCTGAGCAGCTTGAAAAGATTGTCTGCAATATTTGTTGTGTAAATCCTGCGCCCACGATCTCCGGCACTGCCAATGAGTGGCAATCCTCTGTTCTTTGCCCATTCTGTCTGTCTGGAAATTATCTGTTCAGAAGCATTCATTTTTTTCTCTTTATCGGTATAACAGCAAAATAACCGGCGCGTTTTTTTTGCATCCGGCTGATTTTGGTTTATGGCAGCCAAAGAAAAAATTTTTCTCCCTGTCTACAGTCTCTCTCTTCCTTCACGAATAATATCAACAAGTTCTTCAGTTGTGATATTCGCCTTTATTGATGGTATACTGATCCAATTTTGGTTTTCTTTGGCACGGAAATTGCCTATGCACCAAAACAGTTTTTTTCAGCCCGTCTGCGTGATTTTCAGGCCAAAAACGGATGATTTTTTACTTTCAGACAGTCAGGCAAAAATCATGCCAGATAAAACCAAAATTGGATCAGTATAAACACTATAGCATTCCTGTTCTGTATGGCTCTTCAAATTGCATGGCAATACCTGTTGAAGTTCTACCATAATCCCAATCATCAAGATATTGTTTGAAATGAAGTAGTAACCCCTTTTTTCCTAGTGGTTCATTCAATTTATTAATAATCTTCTTTATAAGCCACCATGTCGGTACACCGATCACCAAAAGTAAAAATAAATTTCCAATCTTTCAATTTCCTTGAATAGACAATAAACCAAATTATGATATGAAAAGGCATAACAACAAAGTTAAGCGGCAGACCGGCAAAGAAGACACTGATCCCATGCTTCCCGCATATGGGTTAAATGAAATGAATTTCAGGCAGGCACGAAACAGGTCTGTCCGCTTCAACGATGGATTGTCAGGCATAAATCACTATTCCGGTCTCTTTTTCAACCCTTTTTTTGCGGAAAAATATCAATGTCTTATGCCTGACAACAACAAATTCAGCGGTGGGCGTTTAGCCCGTCCACTGCAATGAGTGGTTAGCTGGTGTTATAAAAGCTCCAATATCTTCTGTTTATTATTTTTATTTCCATATCTGCCTGTAAATTCCCCTCTTTCTTTTCTTTCCTTAAAGGTTTTCTCTACTATATGCTTTGCTGTTTCATCATTTGCATATTTTATTTCAGATTGATAATTCTTCAGTCTTTGTTCTGCATAACTGACATATTCTTCAGAAATTTCTATACCTGTAAAATAATGTCCTAAAATTTTTGATGCAACCAATGTTGTCCCGCTTCCGCAGTAAGGGTCAATAATTATACCTTTTTTTTCATCCATAACTGAATAAATTGCCCTGACAGGTAATACTAAAGGGAAAGGCGCAGGATGGGGATTCTTATGTTCAGGTGAAAACCGCCATATAGAAGTCAATAAAGCATGTTTTGCTTTTAATTCTTCGCCTATCAGATTTTTTCCGTCCGGTTTGTAAAGCCAGAATATTCTTTCTTCCACCTGCCAAAAACGCCAGCCTCTTATATTTGCTGCAATCATTCTGTCCCAGATTATTTCCTGTCTGATTACCCATTCTGTTTTTCTTAACCAGTCCATCGGATGAAACATTCTGCCTTTTTCCCATCTGACTTTATGATTATAAAAAAAAGACCCCGCGGGTTTTGTAATTCTGTAAATCTCATTTAAAACCGCTGTCTGATTTTCCTGATAAACATCTTCAGAGAGTTTATCAGTTGCTCCAGAATATTTTACATTCGTAACTAACCATCCTTTTTTATTTTCACCTTTATTGTAAGGCGGTGATGTTACTCCCATGTCAATAATATTGTCAGGAAATGTTTTTAAGACTGTTAAAGTGTCTCCGTGAATGACTTTGTTTAAATATCCGTCCTGATTCATTTTGCTTTTCCTTCTAAAAAATTATAAAAACCTTTGGATATATGCGGTTGATATTTTGTCAACTCTTTTTTATTTAATAGAAAAATAACTTTTAAATTAGGACAGTTAATAAAATTTTTGTAATCAAAATCAGCGCTTCTTAAAAATTGTCCTTTTATGCTTTCACTCCCTTTTAATTTCATCTGCCATTTCTCTATTTTTATATCCAGATTTTTTACAAAATCTGAAAATATAAAAGGAAACTCAATAATATAAATAAGTTTGCCGTCAACAAATCCGCTAACTAACATATTTAAATCTTTTTCATGTTTATCTTTCTCCAATCTTGCAGGAGTATAGTCCGTAAAATTTCCGCCGCCGTTTAATTTTGCCGGACTTGTTTTCCTTTGCCCACATTTATATTTTTCAAGCTCTTCAGTGTCAAAATTTTTAGGTTTTGCTTCGCATTTCAGAGTTTTTCCTGCTATAAAAGTATCCTGCTTAAAACCATTGTAACCTATCTTACCCTCTTTATGTTCATAACCGGCTAAAGTAACTGTTATAAATTCTCTGATTGTTGATGAATTTTTATCGTTTATGTACATTGTCAATAAATCAACAAGTGTTCCGATAAGCGTATCTTTAGACTTGCCTATTAAATAACTGCTCAATTCTACATGGGTTCCAATTGAATATATTTTTATCACATTTGCCAATTCCTGATTCATTTTTAACCTCTTTCAAAGCTAAGATACAGCTAACCATTGATTATCAGTTCAGTTTCCCTGATAATATCCCAAAAACGCCACTTATCAGGCATTTTTTCCCTGATAACACCCAAAAACGCCACTTATCAGGGAAACTTTGTCCTGACAAATTTTCCCTTTTTCAATATTTCTCTGTTACAAAAATTATATCCTGTAAGGCAGCCTGTGTCAAACACAAAAAACAGAAAAATCATGGATGAGGTGCGGGAGGTGATGCGGCTGCCTCATTGTTCCATCCATATGGAACGGTAATACTGTGACTGGATTAAGAGATTTATCCTTTTTCATCATATGAAATCCCGATATGATCCGGAAAACAGGGAAATTAAAATCAAACAGTTTCCATGTTCTGTTTATATTTCAGACTCGAACCGGACAAAACGGACTGTTATGAAGACAGCACTCCGGGCTTATGCAAATGTCAGCAGAACCTAAATCCTTCTCTGACAGAGAGCCATATCCGCCAGCACCAAAGCAGCCATAGCCTCCACAATGGGAACTGCACGTGGAACTACGCAGGGATCATGACGGCCTTTGGCTTCCAGTATCACTTCATTTCCTTCAAAATCAGCGGTTTTCTGTGCCTGTCCAATAGTGGCAACCGGTTTGAAGGCCACGCGGAAGAAGATGGGTTCTCCATTGGAAATTCCGCCCTGAATGCCGCCGCTGCGGTTGCTGACGGTTCCCAATTTGCCGTTTTTCTGAACAAAAAAATCATTATGTTCTGATCCGCGCATCCGGGTTCCTGCAAAACCTGAGCCGATTTCAAAGCCTTTGGTCGCGGGAATGGAGAGCATGGCCTGTGCCAGTATTGCCTCCAGTTTGTCAAATACCGGTTCTCCCAGACCTGCGGGAACATTGCGGCAGACGCAGGAAATAATACCGCCGACAGAATCTTTGGCATCCCGCGCGGCTGTGATGACATTTTCCATAAGTTGAGCAGATTCTGCATGTGGACAGCGCACGATATTCTGATCCACTGTTTCCCGTGTAATCCGTTCCATATCAATGTCCGGAGCATCCACAGTTCCGACAGAAGAGACCCAGGCCACAATCTCTGTGCCAAAACTTTCCCAAAGGAATTTTTCCGCAATGGTCCCGGCTGCTACACGTGCAATGGTTTCCCGTGCGCTGGCACGTCCACCCCCGCTGGAAGCCCGGATGCCGTATTTGACCTGATAAGTGTAATCCGCGTGCGAAGGCCGGGGAATATCCGACATCTTTTTATAATCTCCGGGACGCTGATCCTTGTTGGGAACCAGCAGGGCAATGGGGGTTCCCAGAGTGATCCCGTTTTCCACACCGGACAGAATGCTGACCAGATCCTCCTCTTTCCGGGCTGTGGTAAGTTTGCTCTGCCCCGGTTTGCGGCGATCCAGTTGTTTCTGTATATCAGCCTCGCACAAAGCCATGCGCGGGGGACATCCGTCCACCACTGCGCCGACGCCCCGGCAGTGGGATTCCCCAAAGGTGGTGACAGTGAATATTTTCCCTAATCTGCTGGACATAATTTCTTTCCGTTCTGCTTATGGATTTTTTCAAAAAAGACATACCCGGATTTACGATCATGACTTCCAAAATTTTGGAAACTTGGGAATTTTTCCGGTAATCTGTTAATTGGAAAGTCCCCTTCTGCTTAGGCGGTTTTGAAATCCGCATTTGTCATTTATACAAATTATTTCTTTTTCAGGGCAGCACGCCATCCTGTGGCCGGAACCCCGATGGGTTTGAGAATTTTGTTCACATCCCTGGCCTGTTCGGTAATGATAAATGCCTCCCGGTCAATCTCATTGATGGCAGGCAGCAGCCGTTTCATATCCCTGCGCCGGCATACCACATACAGTTCTTTTACCGGACCCATCATTCCGTATCCGGTGAACACAGTGACCGCCTGTCCCATTTCCCTGATCCGTGTGGTAAGCTGACTGCCTTTCTGCGAGGAAATGACACGCACCACCATATAACCGAAAGCAATTTTCTGCTCCACCAGTATGCCCACCACATTGCCGGTGGCAAATCCCAGTGCATAAAAGATAATCAGCACCGGAGAGTCCGCAATCCTGTTCACCACTGTGCTGACCACCAGTATCCAGATGATGACCTCGCAGAAACCCAGCATGAATGCCACAGCAGTTCTGCCCTGAACTGTGACAAGGGTGCGGATGGTTCCCAGCGACACATCACAGATTCTGGCAAAAAAAATCACTGTTCCTGTAAGAAGAATATCCGTATCCACTGATGAAAAAAACATGCCCTTCCGAAGCCTTCCGGATTTATTGTCAAAAAAAATCCATACTGTTGTTGATTTTGTACAGATAATCAGGTAAAGGAGAAGCCTCCGCCGGAATGGAAGAAGCCTGTTCATGGGATTTTCAGCGGAGGCTCCGGCAGGGAAAACCGGTTTGCGGCACTCCCGAACCGTTTTCCTGTATAGCAGGTAAAAACCTTCCGGTCAATTCATGATTTGACAGAAACCGGGAATCAGGGAACAATACTCTCATCTGATCCCCGGATTTATTCAGACAGGAGCAGATGCCTTTTGACATATGAAGACAAAAGTGCCATAATACAGATGCTGCATGTGCAGAAACGCTACGGCACCAAAATTGCGCTCGCAGATGTCACCCTGGATATTTTTGACAATGAATTCCTTTTTGTCAGCGGCCCGAGCGGTGCAGGCAAAACCACGCTTCTGAAACTGCTGTATCTGGGTGAACGGGTGTCAGCAGGTTATATTGTTGCAGACGGTCTGAATCTTTCCCGGATTTCCCGCAGACGGATTCCTTTTTTCCGCAGGAAATTCGGTATCATATTTCAGGATTACAAACTGATTCCGGGCAAAACCGCATTTGAGAATGTCGCGCTTGTGGCAGAGGCAGTGGGAACCAAAAGAAATATGATCCGGAAAAAGGTCAGCAGTCTGCTCAGAACAGTGGGACTGGAAGACAGGGCCAATGCGTTTCCGGCAGGTCTTTCCGGAGGGGAGCAGCAGCGGGTGGCTGTGGCACGGGCTATGGCCGGAAATCCGAAAATCATTGTAGCCGATGAACCAACCGCAAGTCTGGACATGGAATCAGCGGAAGTGATTATGCGCCTGCTCCGCCAGTATCAGCGGCTGGGGGCCACAGTCATTATCGCGACCCATGATATGGAACTGATCCGCAGCACCGGGGGAAGGGTGGTGATTCTCCGGGATGGCCGGGTGGAAAGCTCCGCAGTCATCTCCACACCGGAATGACAGAAATCTGGGATGCCGGGGCCTGTCACCTGATAACTGTCACCTGATAACTGATAACTGATAACTGTTTACTGATAACTGATAACTGTCACCTGATAACTGTCCAGATGATTCATTTTATCCACAGAACACTGAAAGACCTGACAGCCAATTTTTTTCTCAATTCGGTCACGGTCATAACCATTGCATTTGCAGTTCTCATTTTCAGTGCATTTACCCTGTTTTTCATCAACGCGGATGATCTTCTGCGTTTCTGGATACAGGACATGCGGATGATGGTCTATCTGAAAGACGGCATGACCGAAGCATCTGTCAGGGAAATGCAGGAAAAAATCGGGAAGATGCCGGGAGTGCGGGATGCTGTTTTTATTCCCAAATCAGAGGCACTGGACCGGTTTAAAAAACAGTTGGGCAGGCAGGCATCTTTGGCAGAGGGACTGAAGAGCAATCCCCTGCCGGACGCGCTGGAGATACGGATGCATGCCTCTTCTGAAAACTGGGACATCATCGGGCCGGCTGCCAAAGAGATTGCCGCATTCCCGGGTGTGGAAGAAGTGGAATACGGTGCACAGTGGCTCGACAGATTCATTTATATTCTCAATCTGTTCCGGCTCACAGCCTATGCAATGGGGGGGCTGTTTTTTCTGGCATCAGTTTTTTTTGTTGCCAATACCATCCGTCTGGTGCTCTATTCCCGGCGGGAAGAAATCGAAATCATGCGGCTGGTGGGAGCGTCTGAGGGATTTATCAAAGATCCCTTTTATATTCAGGGAATGCTTATGGGTATGCTGGGCGGTGCTGCGGGACTGGGCGGGCTTTTCTGTCTGCTCCGTGTTATTGCACACAGCACAGCGTCCTATGTTCCCGCGGATTACTTTCATCTGCGGTTTCTTCCGCCTGAACTGGCCGGAGGAATTCTTGCAGGAAGCATATTTGTGGGGTGGATCGGATGTTTTGTTTCACTCAGACAGTTTTTGAAATAATGCCCGGTATTATCAGCATATCTGCATATCTGCCGGCTCTGATCGGCGCACAGGCAGGGAAGAAATCCCGCAGTGCTGCCCGATTCCTTTTTTCTGTTACCGGATGCCTCTGCCTTGTTTTTGTGAGTGCAGATCTGTGGGCAAAGGAAAAAAATATCGGGGATCTGAAAAAAGAGGCTGTGCAGGTCAAAACGCAGATGAATGAGAGCAAAAACCGGCTGGAAGAAGTGAGCCGGAAGGAAAGGGATCAGCTTGAAGAACTGGATGAACTGGACAGGGCCCTCAGCGAGGCGCAGAAAAACGAGGCCGAGGCCAGGGTGAAACTTTCTGCTGTGGAGAAAAAGATCGCTGAGGCCGGGGCCGCACATGAGGAACTGAACAGGAAAATTAAAAGCGGAGAGGATTATGCCGCACAGAGGGTGATCGGACTTTATAAACTCAACTGCCTGGGACGGATGCATGTGCTGGCCAGTGCAGATTCCCTGATGGATTTTTTTCAGCGGAAAAAGGCAATGGAAACCATTCTGCTCCATGATGAAAATATCCTTACTGAGCTGAAACGGCATAAGGCCATGTCCGGTGAAGTGGAGGAAAACCTCAGGGCCCGCAGGGCAGAATATCTGCTTCTGGAAGCAGATCACCGGAAGCAGGCCGGGAATCTGGCTCTTCAGAAGGAAAAACGTCAGCATCTGCTCACGGAAATCCGCAAAGAGAAATCACTGGCAAAAGCCTCGCTTCTGGCACTGAAACAGGCTGCGGAAGAACTGGACAAAAAAGTAAAATCGCTTCAGACTCAGGCTCTGGAATCAAAGCGCAAAAAAAATGCCAGTCCTGCTGCTGCCTCTGTTCCCGCTTACAGGGGCCGGCTTAACATGCCGGTGAACGGTAAGATAGTTTCCTTTTTCGGTCCTTACAAAAATACCGAATTTGATGTGATGAATTTTCAGAGCGGCATTGATATCCGGACAGGAAGGGGCGAATCCATCCGGTCAGTGGAGGAGGGGGAAGTGGTGTTTGCCGAATGGTTCAAGGGTTACGGCAATATGATTATCATTGACCACGGCGATCATTTTTTCACTCTTTACGCGCACGCGGAAGAGCTGTTCAAAGCCAAAGGGGACAGTGTGAAAAAAGGCGAAGTGATCGGAACTGTGGGGGACAGCGGTTCCATGAACGGGCCCGGACTGCATTTTGAAGTCCGGCATCATGGAAAACCGGTTGATCCGCTGAAATGGCTTAAAAACGGATAAAAAAAAGGAGTATAATTCGGATGCATCAGAAAAACGGACGTGTAACACTGCTGCTGGCAGTCATCATTTCGGTGACCATCGGAATCATGGGATCAGGATTTTACCGGGATATTTGTGCAGGAGACAAGGAAACTTACAAAGGTCTCAAGATATTTTCCGATGTGATCGATCTGGTGGAAAAAAACTATGTGGATGAGGTGGATACCAAAGATCTGATCCACAAGGCCATTCAGGGCATGATGAACGGTCTGGACCCCCATTCCCAACTGCTTCCTCCCGAAGCCTTTGAGGAACTGCAGATTGACACCCGCGGAGAATTTGGCGGCATAGGCATTGTCATCACCATGCAGAAAAACCTTCTCACAGTCATAGCCCCGATTGAGGGAACTCCGGCCCATAAAGCAGGTGTCAAAGCCGGGGATGTGATTATCAAGGTGGATGGGGAATCCACCAAAGACTTGATGCTCTGGGAGGCTGTAAAGAAAATGAGGGGGCCCAAGGGGGAGTCCGTGCTTGTCACCGTAATGCGGGAAGGCGTGAAGGACCCCATTGATTTCAAACTGGTACGGGATATTATTCCCATTGAAAGCGTGCGTTATATCGCTTTGCAGCCCGGTTACGGATATATACGGGTCACAAATTTTCAGGACAATACCACCCAGGATCTCAAAGCTGCCCTGAATGCTCTGGAATCCGCGAATCCGCCCATGAAGGGGCTCGTGCTGGATCTGCGGGACAATCCGGGCGGACTGCTCAACCAGGCCATTGAGATGTCGGATCTTTTCCTTGATAAAGGGGATATTGTTTCCATCAAAGGGCGTCAGGAAAAACATACCAAAGTCTTTACTGCCCAGCCTGACAGCAAAAAACGGAATTATCCCATTGTCACTCTGATCAACGGGGGGAGTGCAAGTGCATCCGAGATTGTGGCCGGAGCTCTGCAGGATCACAAACGGTCTGTCATTCTGGGAACCACCTCCTTTGGAAAGGGTTCAGTGCAGACTGTGGAGCCGCTGCGGGACGGTTACGGTCTCAAATTCACCATTGCCCGCTACTATACTCCAAACGGACGTTCCATACAGGCCCAGGGGATTGTTCCGGATATTGAAGTAAAACAGATATCCACTGACAACAAAGTCATTGATGATCAGCGTATCAAGGAAAAGGATCTGAGAAACCATCTGGACGGCACACAGTCTTCGGACAGCGGAGCAGCATCGGATATTGATGCTGTCTCACCAGTGGCGGAAGACCAGACAGATGAGGAAAGAAAAAAGGAACTGAAGGAGCAGACCGAAAGCCGTTACGGCCCGCTTTCCCTTGAAACGCTGCAGGGGGACAATCAGGTGGTACGAGCCCTTGAAATTCTCAGGGGATACGAAATTTTTACGGAAAAAAAAGGTTGATTTCCCGCACTTTCAGATTTAAAAACAGTCCGGCAGTAATTACTGCCGGACTGTTTTTTATGCTTCTGCTCACAGTCACAGTTTCAGGATGCTCCAGCCGGGATGGCACAGGTGATTCCCCGGCAGTCAGCCCGGATCAGCATGTTCAGATCCCCCTCTATGAAATCTATCCGCGGGAAAAGAGCTTTGCGGAACCTGAAACAGCGGACATGAATCAGGAACCCCGCTTTGCCATGCCGTCCGTTGCCATTATCATTGACGATATCGGGTATGACAGGAAAATGGCAGAGCGTTTTCTTGAACTGGACGGAGTGCTGACCTTCTCCCTTTTCCCCCACAGCCCGTACAGGGAAAGCATCAGCCAAAAGATTCAGGCAAAGGGTATGGAAATGATGCTTCATCTTCCTATGGAACCTGAGGAATATCCCGGTGTTCAGCCCGGTCCGGGTGCGCTGCTGGTTTCCATGTCTGCGGAACGCTTTGCCGCACAGATGGAAAAAAATCTCGACAGTATTCCAGGGATCAAGGGGGTGAACAATCATATGGGCTCCCGTCTGACCACAGTGCCTTCCCTTATGTACCGCATATTTTCCGAACTGAAAAAAAGGGATTTGTTTTTCATAGACAGTTTCACCTCACAGCGCACGGTATGCCCATCCACTGCGCGTCTGCTGCAGATTCCATTTGCACAGCGGGATGTTTTTCTTGACCATGTTCAGGATGCTGAGATTATTCGCGGACAGATCCGGCTTCTTATCCGCATTGCTGAAACCTGCGGAGAGGCTGTGGGAATTGGTCATCCCCATGAAGTCACCTGCGAAGTGCTGGCCGAACAACTGCCGGAACTGCAAAAGAAAGTCCGCCTGGTTCCTGCTTCACGCATTGTTCATACTGTGGGATGAGCATTATGGGGATAGAGGAGTGCAAAAATTGAGCAAAGCGGTTTTTTGCACCCAAAAATGTCACCTTGTGTCCGGCAACAGTTGAAATGTGAAATATTTTGCTGTATATTTCAGAATATACTGAAACAATTTTGGTTTTGTTTGGCACGGAAATTGCGTATGTGCAGGAATATGCTTTTTCAGTCTGTCCGAAGGGTTTTTCAGGCCGGAAACGGATGATTTTTCCCCGTCAGACTGTCAGGCAAAAAACATGCCGAAGTAAACCAAAATTGTTTCAGTATATATATAATTTTTGCCGGCCGGTCAGAACTCTTCACAAAAAGGACGGGCAGGGAATACCGGTGGGCAGAACACCGGAGATGGCAGCCGGACTGAGCGACCATGTGCGGTCTCTTCGGGAATGGATTGCCTATCCGGCCGTTCAACGGGAGTAGGACACAAGGCGGGCACCGGGGTGACCGGTAATGATATAATTCCCGGATTTCAGAAAAATTTTAACAGCAGTCGCACAGGTACGCTCCGCTTAATTTTTTGCACTCCTCTGCATTGTATAAAACCAATGGCAAATCAGTATAATAATTTCAATCAGTAGGGATTTTTCCGGCACCGGTGTCAGTCTCAGATCAACGGATTTGGCACACTGACATTTTTTGTGAGACACCCGCGCATTCACGCGTCCCCAATCAGAGCGACAACCGCGTCTGTAAGGGAATTGTCATCAAAATCGGTTTTGGTCAGGTAATAATTGGCTCCGGCCTTGAGCCCCTGCAGCCGGTCATCATCTGAGGCCTTGTAGGACACCACCACCACAGGCAGGGAAGCAAGTTCTGTATGCTGGCGGATATTGCGGATAAGTTCAAATCCGTTCATCCGGGGCATATCTATATCTGTCACCACCATATCATATGTGGCTGTGCGAAGACAGTTCCAGCCATCCTGTCCGTCTACAGCCACATCCACTTCATAGCCTCTGTTTTCCAGAATCTTGCGTTCCTTTTCCCGAACAATGAAGGAATCCTCCACCACCAGAATCCGTTTGGGAACTGACCGGTCTTCTGCCTCTGTTCCGCTGTCCACCCTGCTCAGTCTGCTTTTTCCACTCAGCAGTCCGCCGATGGAGTGTACCATATCCTCCACATCAAAAATCAGCACAGGCGATCCGTCCATCATCACTGCTGCCGCGCTGATGTCCGGTATTTTTCCCAGCCGGGAGTCCAAAGGCCGTACCACCAGATCGCATTCCCCCAGAAATCTGTCCACCACCATACCATAGGCATGGCTCCGGTCACTGACCACCACAACATTCACGGTATCCCGTTTCACATCCGAGGCAGGGAGTTCCAGCACCTCCCGTATGTCCACCAAAGCGATATTGTTGCCATCAAAGCGGAAATACTGCCGATCCTCAACCACCTGCATATCGGATCTTTCCACCCTGATGCATCGGTCAATGCGGGCAAGGGGAAACGCATAAGTTTCTCCCGCGATTTCCACGAGAAAGGTGCGGATCACGGAAAGGGTCAGGGGCAGTTCCATATGAAAACTCAGGCCCTTTCCCGGAACCGAACTGACCCGGATCACTCCGCCCACTTCATGGACTGTGCTGTGCACCACATCCAGTCCCACGCCCCGTCCTGCGATCTCTGTCACATCCTTTGCTGTGGAAAAACCCGGCAGAAAAAGAAAATCCATCAGTTCCGGCACGCTCAGATGCCGGGCAATGTCAGGCCTGGCCTTTCCCATGTCAATAATTTCTGCACGCAGTTCTTCCGAATCAATGCCCGCGCCGTCATCCGACACTATAATCATGAGCATTCCCGCCCTGTGTGTGGCTTCAATGCGGATGGTTCCTGTTTCCGGCTTTCCCCCTGCAAGACGTTTTTCCGGAGATTCAATGCCGTGGGCCACAGCATTGCACAGCAGATGGTTGATAGGCGCGTCCAGTTTTTCCAGAATATCCCGATCCACTTCTGTGGATTCGCCCAGGATTTCCAGACGGGCCTTTTTTCCCAGTTTACGGGCCAGATCCCTGACAGTACGGGGATATTTCTGGGTTCCTTCGGAAAAGGGACACATGCGCACACCAATCACCTCATGGTAAAGCCGGTCGGCAATAGCTGCGGAAATATTGGTGAACATGTCAATATCATTGATCCGTTCCGCAAGGTGCAGACTGCCTGCTTTGATATTTTCCCGCAGTTGCAGACACAGGGAAAGAGCATGTTCCATCTCTTTGTGAGGGCTCAGCTCTTTGAGCATTTCGTCCAGAATCAGGGAAGTATCCCTCTGACTGCGTTTGAGCATTAGCATGGAATTGGTAAAAGGAGGCAGCCAGCGCGCGGCAACAACCACTTCACCTGCCAGTCCCATGAGGCGTTCAATTTTTGATGCGGTGACCCGTACTGTGCGTTCCTGTCCTGTGATTTTCAGGGATGCAGGCGAAGTGTCAGTATGCGGATTATCTGCTGTTTCCGGATGTTTATTGTCTGCATGGGATTTGGCAGCGTATATGGGCGAAATGTCAGTATGCGGAGCCACTGCTGTTTCCGGTGCCGGGGATTCTGCAAAACCGGAATCTGTGCAGGAAGACCCGGATACGGGAGAGCGGGCGTCTGCCGGTGCTGCTGTATCTTCCCCTGCGGATTTGGATGTGAAATTGCCTGCTTTGCAGTGTGCCGGTTCCGGTTTGAAATCGCAGATCTTTGCTTCCGGTACTGTCAATTCCTTCGGAATCACGGCCTGATCAGCGGAATCGTCCGCATCGCGGGGAACAGATTCCGGGGGGGAACAGGGGATGTCCGGTTCTTTCCCCTGCGCTGCAATCGCGGATTGAACTGCTGAGTCGGTCACTTCCCGGACAAAAGAATGCCATTGACGCAGTCCGATCAGAAAATTATCTGCTTTGCTGTGAGCCTTTTCCTGATCCGGATTGACGCTTACCTTTTTTCCAGAATCTGAAAGCAGAAAACCGCCTGCATCACAGGAAGACGGTTCCGGTTTGGAGCCTGTATCAGGAGAAAGGGAGACGGTTTCCGGTTCTGTCTGACTGTTCATAATTAAAGGTTTGATGGCTGATTCCGGCTGCACTGTCACATCTGCAGATTTGGGAACGGATTCTTTCACCTCTGTTTTTTTTTCTGTGTTCGGAATGGAAGAAATGATCTCTGTCAGATGATTCACCTGTGCGGAAAGTTCTTCTGTGATTCGGCTCTCATCCCCGGTTTCAGCCAACTGCACCAGCATATCCACACTTTGCAGAAGGATGTCAGTATGCTCTGCGGTAAGCTGTATGCCTTTTTTCCGGACTGCCACAAAACAGTCCTCCAGAGTATGGGCCAGCCGCACTGCACTGCCAAGTTCCACAATCCGCGCACCGCCTTTGATGGAATGCGCAGCCCGCATAAGTTCTTCTATAAGGGGCATATTCCCTGAATCATTTTCCAAAGCAAGAAGGGCTCTGCTCATTGCTGCCGTGTGAGTTTCCACTTCGGAGCGGAAAAGATCCATCATGGAATAATTTTCCAGATTCTGTGCGCTCATGTCAGGCTCCTTTTGGGACTGGCAAAGAATAATGTGTTTTTTTCATAATATTTAGAAGTTACACATCTGCTTAAAAAATCAGAGCAGCGGGCGGAGTTCCCGGCATAATTTCTGTCCGCCGCTCATGCCAGAGGTTCTGATGCTGAATTTCAGATGCATAATTTTCAATTATAACAGATTTGTGTTATTTTGTCCAACTGCGTAACTCCCAAGTTTTTAAGAAAAATCACGGGAAACCGATTTCCGGCAGATTATCCGCATGACTTGCACAGCCGGGCAGAATCGTGTATAAACAGTCTCAAAAACAATGCCTGACATTCACAGCCGACTGCACAGGAGCAATGCCATCAAATTAAAAGCAGGGAAGTCCTGAACTGAAAAAGTTTGGGAGTCTCAAAAGATTGAAAAAAACAATGCCAGACTTTCAGTTTGCACTCCCGGAACTGTCTAATGAAACGGCATTGCTGCACAGGAGAGGAGCGAATATGAAAAAGAAAAAAGAAACCCTGCTGGTGGCTTTGGGCGGCAATGCCCTGATCCGCAGGGGACAGATTGGAACCATTGACGAGCAGTTTGAAAACCTGAAAATTCCCATCCGTCAGATTGCCCGGCTGAACCGGAAATACCGGATTATCATCACACATGGCAACGGGCCACAGGTAGGCAGTCTTCTTCTGCAGCAGGAATGCTGCCATGATCTTCCCCGGCTGCCCCTGGAAATTCTGGTGGCCCAGACCCAGGGGCAGATTGGTTATATGATTGAATCCACTCTGGACAACGAGCTTATGTCCCTTGGGCTGAGCATAAGCACCTGTTTTGTCAGTCTGCTAAGTTATGTGGTGGTTGATCCCAAAGATCCGGCCTTTGCCAGTCCCTCCAAACCTGTCGGCCCGGTTTTCACAGAGGAACAGGCCAGGAATCTGCCTTATCCCGTTGTGAAAACTGCCAAAGGATACCGCCGGGTAGTGGTTTCCCCCCGGCCTGTATCCATTGTGGAAAAAAAGGAAATCCGGAAACTCATAGATATGGATTTCATTGTAATCTGCTGCGGCGGCGGAGGTATTCCTGTTATACGGGAAAACCGCACATTCAGCGGTGTGGATGCCGTGATTGACAAAGACCTGGCCAGTGCAAAACTGGCAGAGGAAGTGGCCGCAGATATTTTTGTAATTGCCTCGGATGTGCCGGGCGCGGCCATTCACTTTGGAACCGGCAAAGAGGAATTTCTGAATAACGTAAGCGTAAAAGACATGGAGCTGTATCTGAAACAGGGGCATTTCCCTCCCGGTTCCATGGGTCCCAAAGTGGAGGCTGCTGTTGGATTCATGCAAAATCGCGGAAAACGCGCAGTCATCTGCTCCCTTGAGGAAATTGAAAAGGCAGTGGAGGGAAATGCAGGAACCGAGATTGTGGTGCGCACCTGAGATATAGTTTTTAAGATAAAGATTGCTGCCTGAAAACCCTAAGGGTTTTGGAAACCCTTAGG